>NZ_JAJDKA010000010.1:0-64296 GCF_020589945.1 Faecalibacillus sp. MSK20_93
ACCTTCACCTGTTTGGTTACCAATTGAAACAACTTCTTTAGCTTTATCAGCAAGATGTTCAATAGAAGCTGGTGGAGCAAAACGTTTTGATTTTTCTAAAGCTTTGATCATATCTTTTCTTAAGAAATCAACGGCTTTAATTGCGAATTCACATAGCTTAGTAGCTTTAGCTGTCGCATTGAAATGTTTTCTTTCAAATGTTGTTGAATAGAAACAATATTGGAAGAAATCAATTAAATCTGGCATAACCGCTTCTCCACCTTCTCTTTCAATAATATCAACAATTTGATTATTAGCAGTTGGATGGAATTTAACAAGGATTTCTCCTACTAAACCAACTCTTGGTTTCTTGATATCCAATAAAGGTAATTCATCAAAATCTTTTACGATTTGATAAACATTTTTCTTAAATTCTTTCATGCTACCTGTTTCAATATTTTTCATACATTTTTCTACCCATGATTGATAAAGTCTATTAGCACTTCCTTTTTCTTTTTCATATGGTCTTACACGATAAAGGACTCTCATGAATAAATCTCCATACATTGCACCGATAATAACTTTCTTAGCAAGAGGATAAGTAATCTTAAATCCTGGATTTGATTCAATACCTTGTAAGTTAGCACTAATAACTGGTACTTGTTCTAAACCAGCATCTTTTAAAGCTTTACGGATAAATCCGATATAGTTTGTCGCACGACATCCACCACCTGTTTGAGAAATGATCAAGGCTGTTTTGTTGACATCATATTCACCGCTTGTTAAAGCTTCCATCATTTGTCCAGCAACAAGGATACTTGGATAGCAGGCATCATTATTAACATATTTTAATCCTGCTTCTGTAGCTCCTTTATCTACTGATGGTAAGACTTTTAAGTTATAACCACTTTCTTGCATTGCTTTTTCAACAAATTGGAAATGGATTGGTGACATTTGTGGACATAGAATCGTCCAACGATCATCTTTCATTTCTTTAGTGAATGGTACTTTCACTGGTTTATATTTTTTAGATAAATCAATTTCTTTATTTTCTTGTTTATCAATTGTTGCTTTTAAGGAACGGATACGGATACGAATAGCACCTAAGTTACTTCCTTCATCAATTTTAATAAGTGTATAAATCTTGTTTCTCGCATTTAAGATTTCAGCTACTTGATCTGATGTTACAGCATCTAACCCACAACCAAATGATGTTAATTGAATTAATTGTAAGTTTGGTTGAGATGAAACAAAGGATGCTGCATGGTACATTCTTGAGTGATATGTCCATTGATCCACAACACGTAATTCTTCTAATTCTTTATCTAAATGACAAACACTGTCTTCTGTTAAAACAGCCATGCCTTCACCAGTAATTAAATCAGCTAATCCATGGTTGATTTCTGGATCGACATGATATGGCCTACCTGATAAAACAACCCCTGTCATATTATTTTCTTTTAAGTAAGCAAGGACTTTTTCTCCTTCTCCTTGGATATCTAAACGACATTGTTGTAATTCTTCATAAGCATGTTCAATCGCTGCTTTTAATTCTTTATCACTAATACCAAATGATTTAAATTCATCTTTTAAGTTTGTAAACATTGTTTTACGATTACTTAAATCTATGAATGGATTTCTAAAGATGATTTCATTTATTTCTAAGTTATCTACGTTATTTCTAATAACTTCTGGATAAGAAGTTACGACTGGACAGTTGTAATGATTTCCTTGAGTAACATTTTCTTTTCTTTCATAAGCAACTGAAGGATAGAAAATATATTTAATTCCTTTTTCAATTAAACTTTCAATATGTCCATGTGATAATTTAGCTGGATAACATACACTTTCTGATGGAATAGATTCAATTCCTTTTTCATAGATTTTTTTACTTGAACGTGGTGATAAGACTACTCTGAATTTTAAATCAGTAAATAATGTATGCCAGAAAGGATAGTTTTCATACATATTTAAAACACGAGGAATTCCTACTGTTCCACGTTTTGCTTCTTTAGCCGTTAATGAACGATAATTGAAAACTCGACGATATTTATAATCATATAAGTTTGGTAATTGTTTTGATTTAGGAGGTAAGTTTGCTCCTCTTTCACATCTGTTTCCACTGATATGTTCACTACCATCATTAAATGAAGAAACTGTTAACATACAATGATTTGTACATTTTTGACAATAACGAATTGTACTTTCATAACCGAAAGCATCAACTTGTTCCTTATTAAGTAATGTTGTTCCTTGTCCTTGATATCTTTCTCTAGCAATTAAAGCAATACCAAAAGCACCCATTAATCCAGCGATATCTGGACGAATCGCTTTGATTCCTGTTTCTTGTTCAAAAGCTCTTAAAACAGATTCATTATAGAATGTTCCACCTTGTACTAATACTGATTTACCAATACTTTCAGGCGAACGTAATTTAATAACTTTATATAAAGCATTTTTAATAACAGAATAAGCAAGACCTGCAGAAATATCTTCAATCTTAGCTCCTTCTTTTTGTGCTTGTTTTACTTTAGAGTTCATAAATACAGTACAACGTGATCCTAAATCAATTGGTGCTGTTGATTGTAAAGCTAGATTAGCGAAATCAGCAACATTATACCCTAATGATTTTGCGAATGTTTCAATAAATGAGCCACATCCTGATGAACAAGCTTCATTTAATAAAATATCTTGAATAATACCATCTTCGATCTTGATAGCTTTCATATCTTGTCCACCGATGTCTAAGATAAATGAAACATCATCTTTAAAATATTTAGCGGCTGTAAAGTGAGAAATTGTTTCTACTTCACTGACATCCATTTTAAATGCAGATTTAATTAAAGCTTCACCATATCCAGTTGAACCAGCATGAACAAGTTCTACTCCTTTAGGTAAGATTTCATAGATTTCTTTTAAGATCTTACGAACAACTTCAATTGGATTTCCTTCATTAGATGAATAGAATGTATATAACACAGAACCATCTTCATCAACTAATACAGCTTTAGATGTTGTCGAACCAACATCTACACCTAAGAAAGCTTTTCCTTGATATGTATTTAAATCTCTTTTCTTTACTTTAGTACGATAATGTCTATTTCTAAATTCAATACGATCTTCTTCTGTTTCAAATAATGGTTTCAAAGTATCAGTTTCATCGGAAATACCATCTTTTAATGATTCTAAAATAGTAACAAGTTGATCAATTGATGTTTGATTCACTTTATCTTCTCTAGCAAGTAAACAAGCTCCCATAGCAACGAATAATTGTGAGTTTTGAGGAAAGATAACATCTTCATCTTTTAAATTTAATGATTCAATAAAACGTGTACGTAATTGATCTAAGAAATAAAGAGGACCACCTAAGAAAGCAACTTTACCACGAATAGGTTTACCACAAGCAAGACCACTAATTGTTTGATTAACAACTGCTTGGAAAATAGAAATAGCGATATCTTCTCGAGCTGCCCCTTCATTGATTAATGGTTGGATATCTGTTTTAGCGAATACACCACAACGAGATGCAATTGGATAAATTGTTTCATAGTTTTTAGCAAGTTCATTTAATCCAGCAGCATCTGTTTGTAATAAGGAAGCCATTTGATCAATAAATGCTCCTGTACCCCCTGCACAAGTCCCGTTCATTCTTTGTTCAAGAGTTGATTCAAAGTAAGTGATTTTAGCATCTTCTCCACCTAATTCAATTGCTACATCACATTCAGGAATATAAGTTTCCACTGTTTTTGTACAAGCAATCACTTCTTGAACAAATTCTACATTTAAATGTTTTGATAAAGATAAACCACCTGATCCTGTCATCACTACTTTAACTGGTAAGTTTCCATAGTGTTCTTGAACTTCTTTAATTAGACTTTCTATTGCTGGTTTAACATCAGAATAGTGTCTTTGATATTTTGAATAGATACATTGATGTTCTTGATCTTCCACATATAATTTTACTGTTGTTGATCCAACATCAATTCCCATGTAATATAATTTATCCATTTTTTGACTCCTTTACTAAATTAAGTGTCATTTTAGAAATTGTATCTCTAAATTGTTTCACTTCTTTTTCATCAATTCCATCTAACATAATTTTTTCTAATTGAATAACATGATTATCAATCTTTTCTACTGTACTATACGCATGTTCAGTTGCTTTGATTTTTTTCATACGTTTATCATTTTCAACAGGTTCTTTTGTGATATATCCGTTCTTTTCTAAAGAATTTAAAAGACCTGTTGCAGTTGATCTTCTAATATTAAAATATTTTTCTATGTCTTTTTGATAAACTTCTTCATCATTTTCACATAAATAAATAAGAATTAACCCCTGCGGTCCTGATAACATACAATCAATACCATGAATATCATCTAAATAACGTCCCATATATTTAGACAAAACACGTATTTCCATTCCTATTCGATGTTCCATAAATGTCTCCTTTTTTGTTCGGCTGCTAACATTATACGCTTTTGTCACACTATGTCAAATTATTTGAAATTAATTACTAAAACAAAAAAAATAGATATTTTCATATCTATTTAAATAATGCACTTCCTATACGAATCATTGTAGAACCATGATTTAAAGCTTCATGATAATCATTAGACATTCCCATTGATAACTGATCCAATTGATACATTGGATAATCTTTTTGAAGTCTTTGTAAAAGCTCTTGTGTCATTTTAAAATACTTTTCAGTTTCACTACTTTCAATATGTGGTGCCATCATCATAAGTCCTCTTACTTTGACATGAGGATAATCTTTTAAACTATTAAATACTTCATCAATTTCTTCTACTTCAAAACCATGTTTACTTTCTTCTTTAGCAATATTCACTTGAATTAAAACAGGCATTTCTAAATCTCTTTTAGCTGCTTGTTTTTCTATTTCTTTTAATAAAGAATAACGATCAACAGCATGAATTAAAGTTACTTTATCAATAATATATTTAACTTTATTAGGTTGTAATGTTCCAATAAATTGAAACTCACCATTTCCATGATAATTTTCATACTTTTCTAAAAAAGCTTGTACTCTATTTTCTCCAAAACATGTAACTCCTAATTTTTCTAATTTTTCAATTTCTTTAACATCTACATATTTTGTAGCTGCAACTAATTTTGCTGGTTTTACTTCTTCTAATATCTTTTTAACTGCTTCTTCATTTACAATCATAAAACTCTTCCTTTCATGATAAATTCTTACTTTATTATAATTCAATCAAAAAGAAAAACAAGAACTTAGTCTTGTTTTAATCTTATTCTTTCTGATTCCTTTTTTAATACTTTCATTAAAATAGGTGCACATATTAAATAAAAACAAAAATTACCTACTGCATGAAAAGTATCAAATAACAATCCTGCCATATAATAAACAATATATAAAGAAGGACCACCTAACATTAATTGTTCTAGAGAAACAACTATACCAAAGACATATCCCATCAAAAAGGAAAAAATGGCCATTGGAAATAACTTAGGTTCTTTATGTATTTTCTTTAAAAAATCTAATAAAACCTGTGTAATCAAACAAATAACGACCCACGCAAGAATTTGAAAAAAAGTCCATGTTCCCATACCTAAAAACAAATTAGAAACAACAGTTGTAACAATACTTAATTTAACTCCAAAACCTAATCCAAATAACATAACTGAAATAATAATGATAGATGTAACAGGCTTAATATTAGGTAATGCTTGCAGATATATACGTGAAGCAATATTAACAGCTGCCAATATTCCTATTAAACTAATTTCTTTTACTTTACTCGAATGCATATAGTCTCCTATTCATAGTTAACATAATACCAAACAACTTTATCGCCATCTTTTAAATTGTATTTAATTGCTGCCATATTAGGGGCAACACCATTAACACTATACATCCATCCAGACATTGGCCCATGTTGCTTTTCTTTTAAACCACCTATTCCTGAAACATAATAATCACTACCCTCAACTTCTTTACCATTTTTAGCTGCTATAATTTTTAATACACTTAAAGCATTACTATTTTTATCAACATTTAAAGTACCAGCCATCATTGTATTTCCCATTCCAATTACTTGAATATTTATTGTAATTTTTTCATTAGTTGGTTGTTGATTCGATGAACTATTGGTTGATGAATTATTTGACTGATTATTACTTGTTTGTCCACTATTTGATTGAGATTGATTCGTAGAACTTTGAGAATGACCTGCACTACTACTTTTACTATTGCTTTGAGTTGTAGATGATGATTTACTATTTGATTTATTTTCATCATTTGTTTTTGTTTCATCTGTTGATTGTGTTGATGATTGACTGTCATTTTGTGTAGATTCACTTGTTTCTTGTGTTTGATCAGTTGTCTCTTGTTTCTCTTCTTTTTTAGTTTCCTTAGTATTTTTTTCTTTCTTATTTTTTGTAGTGTCTACTTGTGCTACTTGATTGGTTTTATAATTTCCAGTAACACCATTATAAATAGAAAAACTACCAATAAAAACAAAAGAAATTGTAATAAATAATATTACAATTCTTTTTGTTTTATCCATATTTTTTATTTTATTAATGAACTCTTTCATATTCTTTTCTTAATACTAAGAATAATCCACCAGACACCATTGATAATGAAACAAAGATAACAACATTAGTTTCATCTCCAGTTTTTACTGAAGTTGTTTTTTGATTTGTTGTTTCAACTTTATTTGTAGATTGGCTATCTTTTTTTGTATCTGTTGGTTGTGCTGGTTTTGTGTTATCAGGTTGTTCTGGATTCATCATTTTATCATAAGCTTTTTTAGCTTTAATAATAACTGATCCATTTTTATATGTTCCTAATGTTTTAGCTACTTCTGCAGTTGTATATTCTGCATTATAACCACTTGGGAATGATCCATCACTTAATTGTGTATTTAATAGACAATCTACTGGATGAACAGTATAACTATCATTTAATAAAGCATTTGTATCATATGCGAACATTCCTTCTAATACTTGTGATTGAGTATCTACATTATCAGCAGTAACCCATCCTGTTGTTGTCATTGTTGTATTATTTTTAATATAATCAATTGCTTTATTGATAGTAGTCGCATATTTTTCTTTATTCACAACTGCTAAACCTTCAATAACCCATCCTGTAGTATCATAATCAGCGTAATAAGTTCCGCCCCATTCATAACCACAAACACTAGATGATGCTAAATCTGTATTTAACTTATCAGCAAGTAAATTTGTTTTTTCTGATGATGTAGCATATAAAGCATATAATGTCCAAATATCTGAAGAAGCTCCCCAGCTACCTTCAACATTACCATTTTCATCAATTTGGCTTTCTAATGTTTCTTTGTCTTCTGTAGGATCAATTCCTAATAAAACTTCTGTTACAATTTTTTTAGAAAGTGATGTTTTACTAAAATCTACTGAAGAAATATCAAATTGATTGCTTTCTGCTTCTAACCCTAAAGATTCTACAGCAAGAATTTTATCTGCATTATTTAAATTGTTGTTATTTTTATAATATTCAACAACTTTAGAATAAGCAGCGTTAATTTTTGATGTATCATATGATGTTGCTGATACACCAGAAATGGCAGTCATGAAACATACAACTGAAATCATAAAACTGCATACAATTTTTCTCATTTTCATATTCTTTCCCCTTTCAAATTAAATAACTCCTAAATAAAAACTAGGCATAGTTATCCTAGTTTATCTAGAAGAACTACTTTATACTCCGTAAAGTGTATCCTTAGATATAGGCAAGTATTCCGACTCTGTTTCATTGTTTAAGCGTCTTCCCAGTTTCCCAGTGACTTTTATGCTTATTCTCCACATTACGGCGGCGGGACCGTTCAGGTATTTCACCTGATTCCTTTTTAATTTAAATATATAATATTTAAAACCTATAAATATTATTCAATTTTACTTTGTACTTGGACATTATATTATAATTGATAAAAAAAATATAGACAGAATAGAAAAAAATCGCATGAAATCATGCGATTTTAGATTATCTGATTGTTGTACCTACTGGTAATTCTCCTGCATCTACAACACCTAATACTTTTTTATCTCCACCGGCAAGAACCATACCTTGAGATTCTACACCTCTTAATTTAGCTGGTTTTAAGTTTGTGACAACAATAACTTTTTTACCAACAAATTCTTCTGGTGAATAAACATCAGCAATACCACTTACGATTTGTCTTGGTGTTTCTTCACCAACATCAATTTGGCTTACTAATAATTTATCAGCATTTGGATGTTTTTCACATTTAATAACTTTTCCTACTTTTAATTGAATTTTAGAAAAGTCATCAATTGTAATTTCTTCTTTTGTTTCTTTAGCTTCTTTTTCTTTCTTTTCTTTTACAGCTTTGATAGAAGCTTTTTGTTTTGCTTCAATAACTTCTACTTTTTTAGCAACTTCTTTTGGATCTAATCTAGCAAATAACATTTCTGGTTTTTCAACTACTTTTGTTCCTGATGCATAGTTTCCAAATTCTTTTAAGCTTTCAAAATCACGTTGATCTGTATTAATTTGATCTAAGATTTTTGTAGCTGTTGAAGGCATATATGGATATAGCATAACTGCTGAGAAACGAATTGATTCAATTAAGTTATATAATACTGTAGCTAAACGATCTTTTTTAGTTTCATCTTTAGCTAATGCCCATGGCATTGTTTCATCAATATATTTATTTGTTCTTCTTAATAAGTTGAAGATTTCATCTAATGCATTTGATGCTTTGAATTCATCCATTTTAGCAATAGATTTAGCTGGCATAGCTAACGCTAAATCTTTTAATTCTTGATCTACGTCTTCACATACGTTTTTGTTTTCTACAATACCACCAAAGTATTTATTAGACATAGCAATTGTTCTATTAACTAAGTTTCCTAAAACGTTAGCAAGATCACTATTAATTCTTTCTACTAATAAATCCCATGTAATACTTCCATCATTATCATATGGAATTTCATGTAATACGAAATATCTTACTGCATCAACACCAAAGATATCTACTAAATCATCTGCATAGATAACATTTCCTTTTGATTTAGACATTTTACTTTCACCTTGTAATAACCATGGATGTCCAAATACTTGTTTAGGTAATGGAATATCTAATGCCATTAACATAATTGGCCAATAAATTGTGTGGAATCGAACGATATCTTTACCAATTAAATGTAAATCAGCAGGCCAGTATTTTTTATATAATTCACCATGATTTCCATCTGCATCATATCCAAGTCCTGTAATATAGTTTGTTAAGGCATCAATCCATACATAAACAACATGTTTAGGATCAAAATCAACTGGAATAGACCATTTAAATGATGTTCTAGAAACACATAAATCTTGTAATCCAGGTTTTAAGAAGTTATTCATCATTTCATTTTTTCTTGAAACTGGTTGAATAAATTCTGGATGATCTTCGATATGTTTAATTAAACGATCTTGATATTTAGATAATTTAAAGAAGTATGCTTCTTCTTTAGCATCATGTACATCTCCCCCACAATCAGGACATTTACCATCAACTAATTGTGATTCAGTAAAGAATGATTCACATGCTGTACAATATTTACCTTCATAATGACCTAAATAAATATCACCTTTGTCATATAACTTTTTAAAGATTTTTTGTACTTGTTTTTCATGATATTCATCAGTTGTTCTCATGAATCGATCATATGATGTATCCATCATATCCCAAATATTTTTAACTACACCTGCAACTTGATCTACATATTGCTTAGGTTCAATTCCTGCTTCTTTAGCTTTAATTTCAATTTTTTGTCCATGTTCATCTGTTCCTGTTTGGAATCGAACATTGTACCCTTCTTGTCTTTTAAAACGAGCAATTGCATCAGCTAAAATAATTTCATAAGTATTTCCAATATGAGGTTTACCTGAAGTATAAGTAATTGCTGTTGTAAGATAATAATCTTTTTCGTCTTTCATCTTCTAATCTCCTTTATAAAAATAAAAAACGCCCTTATAAAAGGACGAATAATCGCGGTACCACCTTTTTTACACATTGCTGTGTCACTCAAAACTTTAACGCAGTTAACGATTATTTCTAACTATTTGAAATAACTACTCCTGGGCCATCTCTTAAAGTTTAACATACTGATTTTCACCAGCCATCAGCTCTCTAAATGTCTTGCTTTAACATCTTCCATTCTTCGTATTTATTGTATCCTTATTAACTTTATCAAACCCTTAAATCAATGTCAATGAGTTTCATTGAAAGAAAATATGTTTCACGTGAAACAAAAATAGTATAGCCTAAACTATACTATTTATATTCAGAATGTCCTTTATATTTTAATAAATCTGATACAGTAACGAATTGATAACCTTCTTTACTTAATTGATCTAAAGCCATTTCTAATCCAGCAACAGAATTTTCATGAATATCATGAATCAAGACAATATTACCATCACCAGTTTTAGACTTAGCATCTCTAATAATATTATCACATACGATTTGAGCACCATTTGTTACTTTACTATAACGCCAATCTTCTGTATCTCCATCCCATAGAATCATACTTAAACCATAAGAATAGAATGCAGATTTAACTGTATCATTTTTTGCTCCATAAGGTGGTCTTATTAATGTTGGTTCTGTTCCACAGGCTTTAAAACATGCTTCTTGTGTTTTCTTAATTTCTTCATCTAAAGCAGTAGCATCTAATTTTGTAAGTTGTGCATGTTGATATGTATGACTTGCTATCTCATGTCCTCTTTCATAAACTGATTTAACAATATCTGGATAAAGATTCATGTTTTGACCTAATTCGAAGAATGTTCCTCGACCGTTATATTTTTCAAATGCATTCATTGCTCTTTCTGTTAATGTTTTATGTGGTCCATCATCCAATGTAATAGCAACCATTTTTTTCTTTGGATCTACTTTCATTAACTTAGGTGCTTTGACATCTAATGGTGCATTAGATGGAATATTTTTATTTGCTAATTTTATGTAATCTTTATTTTCTTTATAATTAATAGTAATTTTATTTTTTAGTTTTTGATCTGTAAAATATGTAAAACTATCTTGATCTACTTTAATAGAAGTTGATTCTTTATCATACTCACTCACTCCTAAAGTATTTAATAAATCACCATATTTACCATGTAAACAATCTTTTAATGTTAACAATTGATTTGTTTTACAATCATATGTCATTATAGATTTTGTTGCTTTTGTTTTTGTCTCATCTTCATTAATACGCTTATAATCTAATTCAACAACAACATATTGTTTATAAATCTTTTTACAAGAGTAATCTAGATATAATATATCTTTTTGATCCTTTCTCTTTTTTTCCGATTTTAAATATGTGCTATATGATTCTTTAATAATTTTATTTAAATTCTTTTCTTTTAATTTAGGATAGTATAATGAAATGTAAAAATCATCATTTTCTTTTTCATAGTGTTGTACTGTTCCATATTGTTTATTTGTTTCATTATAAGTATTATAATCTTCATATTTATTTTTCTCATTAAATAGTAAAAAATAAATACCCCCCAATATTAATATCACAACCAATAATGTAATAATTACAGGTATGGATTTTAATCTTCTTTTGCTTCCATGTCTACCATAATTGTAGCTTTGTTTACTATACATATTTCCTTGTTCCTCCTGCTTATAGTATACCACAAATATATAATTTTATCTTTTGTTTCACGTGAAACAAAAAAATACCATTATTTAGAATGGTATTCTTGATAAACACTATTTTTATTAAGATTTCTTTGTTTAGCAACTTCTTTAATTGCATCTTTAGTAGACATTCCTTTTTCAATATACATATCTACGTCTTCCTTGATTGTTGTTTCAAAAGTTATTTCTTCTTCTACTTCTTGACTACCTTCAACAACAATAACCATTTCTCCTTTTAATTCTTCTAAAATAGAAATAATTTCAGAAATATGACCTCTGATGATTTCTTCATGTTTTTTAGTAATTTCTCTACATAAAGCAATATTTCTATCTCCTAGAATATCTAACATTAAATTTAATGTTTTTTTAATTCTATGTGGTGATTCATAAAAAACAATTGTTTCTTTATATTTTTTTAAATCAATTAATTCTTTTTTCTTTTTCTTATCTAAATGATCTAAAAAACCATAAAACATAAATGGTTGTGGAGCAATTCCTGAAACAACTAAAGCATCTAAACAAGCATTACATCCTGAAATAGGAACAACATTTATTTCATGTTCTATTGCTTCTTTAACTAATTCATATCCAGGATCAGAAATAGCAGGATAACCGGCATCACTTACTAAAGCAATATCATTTCCTTCTTCTAATAATTGTATAAGTTTAGGAATTGATTGTTTTATGTTATGTTCATGATGAGAAATAAGTTTTGTTGAAATTTCAAAATGATTTAAAAGCTTAACAGTATTTCTTGTATCTTCTGCAGCAATATATTTTACATTTTTTAAAGTATTAATAGATCGATATGTCATTTCATCTAAATTACCAATAGGTGTTGCTACTAAATATAATGTTGGTCTTTCATTTTCAAAACTCTTTTGTCTATTCATCTATCTTCTCTCCAAACATTCTTCTTACTTCATTACTGTAACTTCCATCATCATTATGTGCATATAATGGTGGTTCGATTTTTAATCCTTTTTTTCCTTTATACATTCCTTCTACTAATAAGACATGTGAATCTCTATTCATTTTAGGATATACAAAACGTATTCTTTTAGGTTCAATATCATATTTTTGCATAATATTTAAAATATCAATCATACGATCAGGTCGATGAACAATTGCAAATCTTCCTTTGTTATCTAATAAATAAGCTGCCGCTGAAATAATACCTTCTAAATCAATTTTTATTTCATGACGTGCTATTGTTAAATATTCATTATCATTTAAATTACTATTTTCCCCTACTTCAAAAAATGGTGGATTGCAAACAATCAGCTGTGCTTTTGGTAACTCTTTGACAACATCTTTAATATCTCCATGAACGATTTCGATTTGGTCATTTAAATCATTCATCTCAACATTTCTTCTAGCAAGATCAACCGCTTCATCTTGAATTTCTATACCTATAATTTTTTTAAGTGTTCTTTTTGAAAGCAATAATGGAATAGCAGCATTATTTGTACCAAAATCAACAATATTTTTTACATCTTTATTGATTGTACAAAACTGTGATAATAAAACAGTATCCAAAGAAAAGTTAAACATATCTTTTCTTTGGATAATTTTCAAATCATTATGTGCTAATAAATAATTAATGACTTCTTGGTTTTCCATTTTTCTTTCCTGCATGATTATTTTTATCAAATTTAATTTCGTCTAAACCAACGAATACAATTCCATTATTTGTTT
Source organism: Faecalibacillus sp. MSK20_93 (assembly GCF_020589945.1). Classification (NCBI taxonomy): domain Bacteria; kingdom Bacillati; phylum Bacillota; class Erysipelotrichia; order Erysipelotrichales; family Coprobacillaceae; genus Faecalibacillus; species Faecalibacillus sp. MSK20_93. The sequence continues at coordinate 13,363 of NZ_JAJDKA010000010.1, forward strand.
CAATTTTAACAAGATCATTAATAACATTTAATCCTGTTACTTTTACATCTTTATCTTGATATTTTACATGTGATCCTATTTTAGGAAAACGTTCTTTTTCTAAAGAATAAATTTCATCTTCATATTTTAAACAACACATTAATCTTCCACATGCACCTGATATTTTTTCTATATTAATTGCTAACATTTGATTTTTAGCCATATTAATAGAAACTCCATTAAATTCTCCTAAAAGAGTTGAACAACATAATGGTAAACCACATGTTCCAATTCCACCAATTACTTTTGCTTTATCTCTTGGACCAATTTGTCTTAACTCTATTCTGCATTTGAAAACAACAGCTAATTCCTTTAATAGTTCCCTAAAATCAACACGATCATCGGAAGTGTACATAAAAATAACTTTTGCTTTATCTAATGTATATTCACAATTAGTAAGTTGCATATTAACATCATATCTTGAAACAATTTCTTTACATGTTACTAATGCTTGTTTTGCATCCCTAACATTTTTTTGATAATTTTCTATATCTTTTTTTGTAGCTTTTCTAACTATCTTTTTTAATTCTGTATCTAAATTAAATTCTGATATATCTTTTAATTCCTGTGATATTTCTCCAAGTTCTAATCCTCTAGCAGTTTCTACAACTACTCGGTCATCTTTTTTTAATTTTAAATTTGTGGAAAAATAATAGATCTTACCAGCACTTTTAAATTTTACACTTGCAAGTTTAATTTCTTCCATATAAATTCCTTTCTATATTCTATACATCATACTATCCATAAGTAATGGAATATTAGCATTTGTATCTAATAAGTATGATGTTTCTAATAATAATTCAATTTTCTTTATTATATCATTGTTATCATATGTTAGTGAATTAAAAAATTCTACGTGATTACAAAAAACAGCTTTTTCATTTTGTTTCACGTGAAACATATCCTTAAGTGCAAGAATAATTAAATTAATAAATAATTTAATATTTTCCTTTTCTTTATGATCTTTAAGCATATGAATTTGTGTGTTTATGATAAGATTTTCTCTATATAAAAATAAATCCTCAATAAAATTAATTGCTTGTAACATAATATCATCAAAATTATCCTGATTTAAATTTTCTAAATCATCTTCATCTTTAATAATATAAGATAAGACACTTGCTTTTTCTTCTTCATATCCTTTAGCAATCAATTTTTCTTTAAGTACTTCTTTATTATCTGGTTTTAATTCTATAACCTGACATCTAGATATAATAGTTGGTAAAATACGATTGATATTTTTAGTTGTAAAAATTGCATAAATACCTTCTGTTGGTTCTTCTAATATTTTAAGTAAAGCATTCATAGCTTCTTTGGTTGTTTTTTCAACATTCTTTAAAATATAAACTTTTGCCTTACCTTCAAGAGAAGACTTTTTGAAAGTTTCTTGTATATTTTCAATGTGTTTCTTTTTAATACTTTCCTCTTCTCCATCAATTTCTATAATATCTGCATATTGATGGTTTAATACTTTTTTACAATCTATACATTGTTCACAAGCTAAGGTTTCATTACATATAAGTGACATTGTTAGAAACTGTAATGGTTGATCAGTATTATTTCCAACAAGTAAGAATGCATGTGGTATTTTTTTTAAGTTAAATTCATTTTCAATAATTCTATAGAATAAAGGTTGATTTTCTTTTAAATAATCTTTGATCATAATATTTTCTTAATTTCCTTTAAGGCATCTTGTACAACATCTTCAACCTTTTGATCTGCATTGATTTTTACAATACGATCACTATATTGTTTACAAATTGTTAAATAACCTTCATAAACATTTTTATGAAAATCACTTTTTTCTAAATCTAATCGGTTGGTTTCTCTTTGATTAACTTTAATTCTTTCTAATCCTTTTTTATAATCAATATCAAAAAATAAAGTTTTATCTGGCATAACATCGTTTATCGCAAATAAATTCATATTATAAACTTCATCAATTCCTAGATTTCTAGCAACACCTTGATAAGCAAGTGAACTATCTACAAAACGATCACATAATACAATATACCCTTCTTTTAAAGCTGGTAATACTTTTTCTACAAGATGTTGTCTTCTTGCTGCTGCATATAATAAAGCTTCTGTACGTGCATCCATTTTTGTATTTTTCTTATCTAAAATAACATTTCTTATTTGTTCAGCAATATCAACCCCACCTGGTTCTCTTGTAAGTAAGACTTTATATCCTGATTCATTTAATATTTTTACAAGTTCTTTAGAAACTGTTGTTTTTCCACTACCTTCTGGTCCTTCTAATGTAATAAACTTTCCTGTCATAATACTTCTCTCCTCTTTCTTCATTATTATAACTGATTTTTCTATTTAAACAAGAAAAGACCTCTTGCAAGGTCTTATATTTTCTTTCTTCCTTCTAAAGATTTTAATAATGTTAATTCATCTGCATAATCAATATTACTTCCTATTGGTAATCCATTAGCAATTCTACTTGTTTCTATTCCTTTTTTCGCTAACAACTTAGCTAGAAACAATGCTGTTGTTTCACCTTCTCTTGTAGGATTCGTTGCAATAATCACTTCTTTAACTCCATCAAGTCTTTCAAATAAAGAATTAATATTTAAATCATCTATCGTTTTACCATCAATCATAGAAATCGTCCCATGTAAAACATGATATAATCCATGATATTCTCTTACCTTTTCCATAGCAAAAACATCTTTAGGACTTTCTACAACACAAATAACTGATTGATCCCTTGTTTCATCTTTACAAATTTCACAAAGTTCACCTTCACAAATATGTCCACATTTTTTACAGTAATGGATATTATCTTGAAAATGAGCTAACACATTTGCAAACTCTTGGACATATTCTTTATCCATTGATAAAACATGATAAGCTAATCTTTCTGCAGATTTACCACCTATTCCTGGTAGTCTTTTAAAACATTCAACTAAATCTGTAAATGACTTTGGATAATTCATAATACACTCCTATTCTTCAAATTCAACAATCTCATCACCAAACATATCAATCGCATATTGTTGAGCTTCTGTAAGTTCTACAACCGGTTCATGATATTCATCAATATGATGTAAAACAATTGGTTGTGGTTGTGGTAATTTTTTTTCTTTATTAAGTTGAATAAATTTTTGTCTCATATTTGGCCAATCTGCTTCCATTACTGCAATAAAATCATATTCTGATCCTAAAACTTCCTTTAAGAAATTTTTTAATGGATAATAATTTTCTGTATAGTTAATACTATTCACTTCTGGTTGATATTTCAATGTCAAAATAAAACCTTTTTCGCCAGCAGCTACAGGTTTAGCATCACATAGCATATTTGCATATTTAGCAGTATTAAGATTATAACAATATCTTCTAATAACTGGCCATTTATCTTGAATATCATTTAAAACTGTTCTTTTCGCCTGTACTAAAATATTTAAAATGTCATTAAAGTCTACTTCTATTTGAGCTGTTGTTTTTACTTCTTTTACTTCTTCTTTTACTTCTTCTTTAGCTTCTTCCACAGGAGTTTCTACTTGTTCAACTTTCGGTTCTTTCTTTTCTTCTACCTTTTCTTGTAAATCTTCTTGAGGTTCAATTACTGGTTCTTGTACCTTTTCTACTGGTTTTTCAACCACTTCTTCTTGTTGAACTTCAACCAATGTTTCATGTGAAACATTTTCAATAACTTTTGGTTCTTCTACAACAACTTCTTTATGTTCATTTTCAATTTGATTACATATCTTTAATAAAGCTAATTCAAAATATGTTGATGAATCTACAGCCTGTCCATAATGACTACTTGCATCCATAAAAATATCAATCATTTGAAATGCTTCTTCTACTAATATATAAGGAACAATTTGTTGGATATCGTTTTTATGCAAAACAAATAATAAAGATAAATCTTGCGTGTTTTTAAAAATAATAACATCTTTTAAAACATCTATTAAATCTTGTGTCAATCTCTTTAAATCAATACTTAAAGACATCATATGATCTAATGTTTTTAAAACATTCTTCATATCCTTTGTCAGTAATAATTTAATTAAACGTATTTTTGCATCATTTGCTAATAAACCATAAACTTTATTAATATTTTCTACTGTTAAATGTCTATCATACGCTAAACATTGTTCTAAAATACTTAAAGCATCCCTCATTCCCCCATCAGCCAACTTAGAAATAATTTCAAGAGATTCTTCATCATATTCTACATTTTCTTCTTTTAATACATATTCCAAACGACTAATAATATCATGTTCATCCACACGTTTGAAATCAAATCTTTGACAACGTGAAATGATAGTTGGCAAAATTTTATGTGGTTCTGTTGTTGCTAGAATAAATACGATATGTGCTGGAGGTTCTTCTAATGTTTTTAATAAAGCATTGAATGCTTCAGGTGTCATCATATGAACTTCATCAATAATATAAACTTTATATTTAGCATTAATAGGGGCATATTTTACTTTATCTATCAAATCTCTAACTTCATTGACTCCATTATTACTTGCTGCATCAATTTCAATAACATCAGGATGATCTCCTTGAGTAATTGCTTTACAGTTAGGACATTCATTACATGGAGGATGATCTCCTGTACAGTTAATAGCTTTAGCTAATATTTTAGCAATCGTTGTTTTCCCTGTTCCACGTGGTCCAGCAAATAAATAAGCATGCGCTATTCTATTTTCTTTAATTGCATTTTTTAATGTAATTGTAACATGACTTTGTCCAGCGACATCTTCAAATGTTTGCGGACGATAAGTACGATACAAGGCTTTATATGACATATTCTCAACTCCTATCTCCTACATTATACACGAAAAAAAGATATGAGTAATCATATCTTTTGACGTTTCTTTTTAAAATAGTCTTTTATTAACTTTGAACATTTATCTTTTAAAATATCTGATTGAATCATGGGAATATAATTAAGTTTAGGATCTGGTAAATGAATCAATTTATCTAAAGACATCCATCTTGTATCACTTGCACCATAAACAACTCTTTGAATATGACTTTGAATAATAGCTCCCGAACACATTAAACAAGGTTCTAAAGTTGTATAAAGTGTACATTCATCTAAGCGCCATCTTTCTATTTTTTTACAAGCTTCTTCAATAGCTAACATTTCTGCATGACCATAAGTTTGATTTAAATACTCTCTTTGATTATATGCACGGGCAATAATTTGATCATCTTTTACAATGATACATCCAATTGGCACATCATCATGTTTTAATGCTTTTAAAGCTTCTTGATAAGCTATTTCCATATATTCTTCATCATTCATCTTTTTTTCCTCTAAAAATAAAGACCATCACACATAGACGGTACTTCTTAATGCTGCTACCTTCCGGTCCTGACATGGTTCGAAGCCGCCTATTGTAATGGCAAATATGATTATAGCGTATTTTAGATTTTTAATCAATATATAAATTCATTAAAAGTGCATCATAATACTTTTGATTGACATTAAACATTTGAGGGTATCTCCCTATTTCTTGAAAATTAAACTTTTTATAAAGATTAATAGCTGATAAATTATCCTCTTTCACTTCTAAATCAAGAATTTTTAAAGATGTTTCTTTGATCATTTCTAAAGCTTCTTCCATCATCATTGAAGCAATCCCCATATTCCAATATTCTTTTTTTACAGTGATTGCAAAATGACCAATATGTTTTAATCTTTCTTTTTGTTCACCTTGAATAGATAATAAAGAAACAAGTTCATCATCAATAAAACCACATAAAAGTAAACTATTCTCTTGATCAATAAAATCTTGAATAACTTCCATTTCTTCAAATTCATTTAAATAACATTCATTTAAACCATAAGTTAAGTTATCACTTTCTCCCCCAACCTGATTTAAATAATCAATAATCATTGAAGCATCCTCAATTTCTGCTTCACTTATAAATAATTCCATCTTTCTTTTACCTTTCTATAAAAAAGAGTCACCGAAGTGACTATTTTTTAGGAATAATAATATCTTTACCACCCATATAAGGACGTAACGCTTCTGGAATATTAATAGATCCATCTTCATTATAGTTATTTTCAATAAAAGCAATAACTGCTCTTGTTGAAGCTAAAACTGTATTATTTAAAGTAGAAACATAATAATTTCCATTTTCACCTTTAGCACGAATACCTAAACGTCTAGCTTGTGCATCTCCTAATGTTGAACAAGAACCAACTTCAAAATATTTTTGTTGTCTTGGTGACCAAGCTTCAACATCACATGATTTAACTTTTAAATCAGCTAAATCTCCAGAACAACATTCTAATGTTCTTACTGGAATATCTAAACTTCTAAATAATTCAACTGTATATGACCACATTTTGTCATACCATTCCATAGCTTCTTCTGGTTTACATAAAACAACCATTTCTTGTTTTTCAAATTGATGAACACGATAAATACCACGTTCTTCAATACCATGAGCACCTACTTCTTTTCTAAAACATGGTGAATAAGAAGTCATTGTAATTGGTAATTCTTCTTCTTTAACGATTTGATCTTTAAATTTACCAATCATACTATGTTCAGAAGTTCCAATTAAGTATAAATCTTCACCTTCAATTTTATACATCATAGCATCCATTTCATCAAATGACATAACACCTGTAACAACATCACTACGAATCATGAATGGTGGAATACAATAAGTAAATCCTTTATCAATCATGAAATCTCTAGCGTATGAAAGCATTGCTGATGATAAACGAGCGATATCTCCCATTAAATAATAGAAACCATTTCCACTTGTTCTACCTGAAGCTTCTTTATCTAAACCATTAAAACGAGCAATGATATCAGCATGATATGGAATTTCATACTCAGGTACAACCGGATCTCCGTATTTTTGAATTTCTACGTTTTCTGAATCATCTTTTCCAATAGGTACTGAATCATGAATGATATTTGGTATTTTCATCATGATTTCTTTTAATTCTTTACCATATTCTTCTTCTTTAACTTCTAAATCTTTTAATTCTTCTGCCATAGAAGTTACTTTTGCTTTAATTTCTTCAGCTTCATCTCTTTTGCCTTCTCTCATTAAAGCACCAATTTCTTTAGAATATTTATTTCTTAAACTTCTAATTTCACTTGCTCTTGTGACAACTTCACGATAATCTTTATCTAATTTATAAGCTTCATCTACTAATCCAACTTTTTCATCTTGAAATTTTTTCTTCATATTTTCTTTGACTAAAGTAGGATTTTCTCTAATTAAATTAATATCAATCATTTTCTTTCCCCTTATATTATTAATAACTGCCTTGATTATACATCAAGGCTATTTTCTTTGCAATTCTCTTTTAATCCAAGCCATAATCACTTGAACAATCATCTCTTGTTGACTGTCATTTAACTGTGTATGTGGCTTAATATGATACCACTTATATAAACACCCTCGACAACATGAAGCCGTGGCATGTTGAGCAATAAACACAGGATGATTTTTCATCGGTGTTTGCTTTCCATCATTTAAAATCACAGCCGGTGCTATTCTTTTAGAAATAAAATCTCTGGCGTGTTGTTCTATAACATCTAAGCCTTTTTCATTACAATAATCTTTATACTTTTTAGCAAGATGAAAAGAACTTCTAAACTTTGAATGATCTAAACGATTAAACAATTTTTTTAATTCTTCTCCATTCATTTCTAAAAGAGTCAGATTACTCTGACTCTTCTTCACCTTCTTCTACAACTTCTTCTTCATTTTTAGCAACAACTTCCACAGAAGAAACCTTGCTATCATGTACTTTAATAAGTCTTACACCTTGAGTCGCACGTCCTGCTGTTTTAACTTGTTCCATAGGTAAACGAATCACAATACCATCATCTGTAATAATTAATAAATCTTCATTACCTTCTACTGCTCTAATTGCTACAATTTGTCCATTACGTTCAGTAACATTAATTGTTTTAACACCTTTTCCACCACGATTAGAAACACGATATTCATCAATTGGTGACATCTTACCATAACCTTTTTCCGTAACAACCATAATTAATTGTCCTTCTCGGTTTGTTGTCATACCAATAACTTTAGAACCATCAACATTAATACCTCTTACACCACTTGCACTTCTTCCCATTGGTCTAACATGACCTTCAGAGAATCTTACAAGTTTACCATTACTAGCAGCAATTAAGATTTCATCATCCCCTTTAGTTAATTTAACACCAACTAAAGAATCATCTTCTTTTAACTTAATAGCAATCTTACCTGTTTGTCTAATGTTTTCAAATTCTGAAATATCAACACGTTTAACTATTCCTTGTTCAGTTGCAAAGAATAAATACCAATGTTTATCTTCTTCAATCATTTTCTTATTAATATTAATTAATGATTTAACACTTTCATCTTTATCAAGATTTAAAATATTAACAATTGGTAATCCCTTAGCCGTTCTACCAAATTCAGGAATATTATATCCTTTCAAACGGTATACCTTTCCTTTATTTGTAAAGATTAATAAATCATCATGTGTTGACATATGAATAAGTGAACTAATGACATCATCTTGTGTTGTTGCCATACCTTTGACACCACGTCCACCTCTATTTTGAGATTTATAAGTATCTACTGGCATACGTTTTACATAACCATTATTAGTAAGTGAAATAATAACATCTTCTACTGGAATTAAATCTTCATCTTCAATATCAAATGTACCTTGAATAATTTCAGTACGACGTTTATCACCATATTTTTCTTTCATTTCTAATAATTCATTTCTAATGATTTCTAAGATACGTTCTTCATTAGCAAGAATATCTTTTAAATCAGCAATTGTAATTAATAAATTATTTAATTCTTCTTCAATCTTTTCTCTTTCCAAACCAGCTAAACGTTGTAATTGCATTTCTCTTACAGCTTTAGCTTGTTTATCAGACATTCCAAATTCATCCATTAATCTTTGTTGAATGATTTCAGTTGTTCTACTTGTACGAATTAATTGAATAATTTCATCGATATGATCTAAGGCTTTCTTTAAACCTTCTAAAATATGTGCTCTTGCTTCTGCTTTATTTAATTCAAATTGTGTTCTACGACGAATAACTTCTTCTTGATGTTGTAAATAATATTGAATTAATTCTTTAAGTGTTAAAGTTTTAGGTTCATTATTAACTAAAGCAATATTATTGACACCAAATGTTGTTTGTAAAGAAGTTAATTTATATAATTGATTTAAAATAACTTCTGCTTGAACATCTCTCTTTAATTCAATGACAATTCGAATTCCTTCACGGTTTGATTCATCACGAACATCACTAATACCTTCAACAACTTTATCACGTGCTAAATGCGCAATCTTTTCGACTAATCTTGCTTTATTTACTTGATAAGGAATTTCATAAGCAACAATTCTTTGTCTACCCTTATGTTCTTCAATTTCTGTTTTAGCACGCATAACAATAAGACCATTACCTGTTTCATAGGCTTTTTTAATAGCGCTCTTTCCTAAAATATATCCACCAGTTGGAAAATCAGGTCCTTGAATATAATTTTCCATTAATTCTAAAACAGTAATATCAGGATTTTTACTTACCGCAATAACGGCATCAATCACTTCACCAATATTATGAGGTGGCATATTTGTAGCCATCCCAACAGCGATTCCTGTTGTCCCATTGACCAATAAGTTAGGAATACGACAAGGTAATACCGATGGTTCTCTTTCTTCACCATCATAGTTTGGAATAAAATCAATCGTATCTTTATTGATATCTCTCATTAATTCCATTGAAATTTTAGACATTCTCGCTTCAGTATAACGCATAGCGGCAGCGCCGTCACCGTCAATTGAACCAAAGTTTCCATGACCATCTACAAGCATATAACGATATGAGAAATCTTGTGCCATTCTCACTAAGGCTTCATAAATTGAAGAATCTCCATGAGGGTGATATTTCCCCATAACTTCCCCAACGATACGCGCAGATTTCTTATACGCTTTATCACTATAACAACCAAGTTCATTCATACCATAAACAATACGTCTTTGAACTGGTTTCATTCCATCTCTTACATCAGGTAATGCACGTGCTACGATAACTGACATGGCATAATTCATGAAAGAAGTTTTCATTTCTGATGTTAATTGAATTTTTCTAATTCCTTTTTCTTGATTATCCATTTTCTACTCCTTCTAAATATCTAAATCAGTTACATATTTTGCGTTTTCTTGAATAAATTCTCTACGAGGTTCAACTTTTTCTCCCATTAATACATCAAAAATCATATCAGCTTCCATTGCTTCATCTAATTCAATACGATTTAAAATACGATGTTCAGGATCCATTGTTGTTTCCCATAATTGGTCCGCATTCATTTCTCCTAACCCTTTATATCTTTGGATAGAATATTTTGCACCTTCACCTAACTTTGTTCTTAAATCATCTAATTCTTCATCACTATATAAATAATGTTCTTCTTTTCCATGTTTTAATAAATAAAGTGGAGGTTGAGCCGCATAAACAAAGCCACCTTCAATTAAAGGTTTTAAATAACGATATAAGAAAGTTAACATTAAAATACGAATATGTCCTCCATCGACATCGGCGTCGGTCATAATAACGATTTTATGATAACGTAATTTATTAATATCAAAATCTTCACCAATTCCTGTACCAAAAGCAGTAATCATGCTACGAATCGTATCACTTGATAAAACACGATCTAATCGCGCTTTTTCAACATTTAAGATTTTACCACGAAGCGGTAAGATAGCTTGAATACGACGATCTCTACCCATCTTAGCACTACCTCCGGCAGAATCCCCTTCGACAATGAAGATTTCACATTCACTAGCATCTCTTGATGAGCAGTCAGCTAATTTCCCAGGCAATGATGTAATTTCCATTCCTGTTTTTCTTCTTGTCATTTCACGTGCTTTTTTCGCAGCTAAACGTGCATGAGAAGCAACGATTGCTTTTTCAACAATAATTTTGGCAGTATCAGGATTTTCTAATAAAAATTGATCCAATGATTTAGAAATAATATTTGAAGCAATTTTTCTTACTTCTGCATTTCCTAATTTTGTTTTTGTTTGTCCTTCATATTGAGGATCAGGATGTTTAACAGAAATAATCGCTGTTAAACCTTCACGACAATCTTCTCCTGATAAAGCATCATCTTTTTCTTTTAAGAAGTTTCCTTTTCTTGCATAGTTATTAATAACCCTTGTAAGAGCTAAACGGAAACCTTCTTCATGTGTTCCTCCTTCATGTGTATTAATATTATTACAGAAAGAGTAAATATTTTCTTGATAACCATCATTATATTGCATTGAAACTTCAATCTTAATATCATTTTGCATATCTTCTACATAAATGATTTCATCATGAATTGGTGTTTTATTTTTGTTGATATAAGCAACATATTCCTTAATACCACCTTCATACATATAATCATGTTCACGATTTTGTCCATCTCTTAAATCAGTTAAACTAATTCTTAATCCCTTATTTAAGAAAGCAAGTTCTCTAATTCTTTGTCTTAAAACTTCATAATCATAAGTTGTTGTTTCTTTAAAGATTTCAGCATCTGCTTTAAAAGTAACCTTTGTTCCTTGCTTATCAGTATGTCCTAATTCTTTTAATGGTGCAACTGGTGTCCCACCATTTTCAAATCTTTGATAGTATTCTTTTCCATCACGATAAACATTGACTTCTAGCCATGAAGATAAGGCATTAACAACAGAAGCACCTACACCATGCAATCCACCGGAAACTTTGTAGCCTCCGCCACCAAATTTACCACCAGCATGTAAAACAGTAAAAATTGTTTCAACTGTTGATTTACCTGTCTTAGCGTGTTTTCCAGTTGGCATTCCACGACCATCATCAATAACTTCAACTACATCGTCATCTTTCAAAATCACTTTAATATGACTTGCATACCCTGCTAAAGCTTCATCGATTGAGTTATCAACAATTTCCCAAACCAAATGATGTAACCCTCTAGATGATGTTGTACCAATATACATACCCGGTCTTTTTCTAACAGCTTCTAATCCTTCTAATACTTGGATATCTGACTCATCATAGCTATGTTGTACTTTATTTTCTTCTGCCATCATTTTTCCTCCCTATGATTAATATTAATTTTCTTAGCTTCTTTAATAACATGATGTTCTATTCCATCTATTGATGTTGTTGTAATAAACGTTTGAATACGATTATTTAAAATATCTAAAAGTTTTGTTTTTCTTTGATCATCTAATTCTGATAAAACATCATCTAATAAAAGAATAGGATATTCTCCAATTTCTTCTTTTATTAATTCTATTAAAGCTATTTTCATACTTAAAACAATTGTTCTTTGTTGACCTTGAGAAGCAAACTGATGTGCACTCTTATTATCAATAAAGATCTTCATATCTTCCTTATGAATTCCATAATAAGTACTTAAATATCTTGAATCTCTTTCAAATCCTTTTTGATAAAGTTTTAAAATATCTTCTTTATTAACATTTTTAATAAAACATTCATACTGCAATTCAACGATCTCATGACAATTTGCAATATTTAAATAAATATCTTTTACTTTTAAAGATAAACGTTCGATAAAATTATTTCTTTTTTCAATAATCTTAATTTGAACTTCAGCTAATTGCTCATCTAAAGTTTCTAGATATTCATCATATTTACCTCTTCTTTGATTCAATAATTTAAGATACTGATTTCTTTCCTTTAATAATCGATTATACTTAGTAAGATAAAAAACATAAATTGGTGAGATTTTAGATAACTCCAAATCTAAAAACTTTCTTCTAATACTCGGAGAACCTTTAACCAATGATAAATCATCTGGTACAAAGACAACCGCATTTAAATAACCTACATAATCTGAAATCTTTAAAATATCTTTTCCATCTACTTTTGCTTTTTTGGATTCCTTAGATAAAATAAGTTCTAATTGATGCATTCTTTCATTAGAAAAAACATTTCCTTTTACTTTTGCAAAGTCATGATCAAATTGAATCATTTGATCATTGATATGTGTTCTAAAAGATTTACAGACAGATAATAAATAGATTGCTTCGATAATATTCGTTTTCCCTTGAGCATTCCCACCAATTAAAATATTAATTCCTTGATCAAACTCAATAAAAAAATGATTATAATTTCTAAAATCAGTCAGTTCTAAATTATTGATGCGCATTTATACAATAAAAATTTCCTTCAAATTCAACTTGATCACCATCATGAAGCTTTTTTCCTCTTCTAAGTTCCACTTCACCATTGACCTTTACTTGACCATCTTTAATAATCATTTTTGCTTCAATCCCACTAGATACAAGATTAACAAATTTTAAAAATTGATCTAATTTAATATATTCATCTTTAATTGGTATTTCTTTCATACTTAACCTTCTTTTCTCTATAATTGTACTAAGTTAGTATATCATAAAAATCATAAAAATTCAAAATATTGCGCTATATTCGCTATTTTTATTTATGAATAGAAAAATACTTTTTTGATAAAAAAGCTCTTAAAATAAAAATTACTCCCCAAATAAACAATTAAAAGGAAAATTTACAAAAAAAAGAAGCTTTCGCTTCTTAATATGTTCTAACTGGTAAAACAAGTTGTAATAATTCATCAGAATCAAAATCTTTAACGATGAATGGTTTCATTTCTCCAGTGAATAATATTTTTATTTTATCACCACTAAATGATTTAATAGCATCACTTGCATATTTACAACTAAATGAAATAGTAAGTGGTTCTCCTTTATAGAAAGAAGAAGCTAAATTTTCTTCTACTGAACCAATTTCTTGTTGATATGAAGATAAAATAACTTGTTCATTAGACATATCTAATTTCACAATATTATTTTGTTCATTTAATAATAATGAAACACGGTCAATCGCATTTAATAAATCAGCTCTATTAATATCTAATTCATAATCAAATTCTAAAGGAATCAATCGAGCTGTATCAGGATAAGATCCATCAATTAAACGTGTTTGAATAATATTTTTATCAAACACAAATAATACTTTACGTTCAGATACATATAATTCAATAAGTTCATCTTTTTCAATAATCTTACTAATTTCATCTAAACTTAATTTAGGAATCGTAATATTAAAAGTCACATCTTCATCAATAGAAATAATCTTTTTAGATAAACGATAACTATCAGTAGCAACAACTTCTAAAACATGATCATGCGCTTTAAAATTGATACCAGTTAAAATAGGTCTTGTTTCTTTATCACTAGCAGCAAACTTTGTTTCTCCAATAATATTTTTTAATACAAGAGCATTCATCATAAAATGAGTTCCTGTTTTACTTAAATCAATACGTGGATATTCAATAGCATCAGTACCATTTAAGCTGTATTCAATTTGACTTCCTTTAATACGAGTAAGTAAACCATCAATAATTTCAATTTCAATATCATCACTATTGATCTTTCTTACAATATCAAAGATATAACGACTATTTAAAACAACTGCTCCTTCTTTAAGGATTACTAAGTCATCATCTTCATCAATAATTGTTTGAATAGTGATATCACTATCACTTCCTGTTAAGATAAGTTGATGAGCTTGTAAATCAAATTTAATCCCTGTTAAAACAGGTAAAGGACTACGAACAGATACAGCTCTTGTTGCTTTAGCAAGTGCGTTTAATAATTTGATTCTTTTAATTCTAAAATGCATATTTGCCTCCTGTTATTTATATATTTAAAAATAAGTCATTATTACTATTAGCATGTGAACAATGTGCATAAATATAAAATATGTTGATTTTATCAATGTTTTTTATATGAATATCAATGTGCACATATTGTTGATATTAGTCACTATATTGTGCCTAACTTTTGTTTAAGCTTATCTACAGCGAGTTTATAATCTGGATCTTTTTTGATTTTTGTTTCTACTCTTTTACAAGCTTTCATAACTGTAGAATGGTCTCGATTGGAAAAAGTTGTTCCAATTTCACTAAAAGTAATATCCAAAAGTTCCCTCATTAAATACATACATATTTCACGAGGTGTTACCAAGTTTCTCGTTCTATTTTTAGAAATAATTTGACTAATGGTTAAATAATAGAATTCAGCGGTTGTTTTTAAAATGAATTCTTTTGTTAGTGGTTCTTGTGCTTTTTTTATAGTTTTTTGATCTTTAAAGACTTCAGATGCAAAATTCATATCTATGTAATTAGTTGATTCCATGATACTACAGAAGAATAGTCGTTTTAATTGACCTTCTAAAGAACGAATATCATTACAATAATTCATAACCATGAAGTCTAAAACATCATCTGTAATAATTAAATCTGTATTACCTAGATTTTCTATTTTCTTCTCTAAAATTGCCTTTGCTGTTTCAAATTCAGGTGGATCTATTCCAAAAGATAGACCTGATTTAAAACGACTAATTAAACGTTCTTCAATTCCTTGAAGTTCATCAGGCATTTTATCACTTGTAATAACAATTTGATGATTGTTATTAATGATTTCATTAAATATATGGAAGAACATCTCACTACTTTTTTCTTTTCCAAATAAAAATTGAATATCATCAATTAATAAAATATCAAGATTTCTATAATAACTATAAATCTCATCTGTTGTATTTGTTTTTATAGAATTAATAATTTCATCTACAAAATCCTTAGAAGTAATATATCTTACTAATAAATTAGGATTTGTTTCTTTTGCTTTATTTCCAATAGCATTTAATAAATGTGTTTTTCCAAGCCCTGGATGACTATATAAAAATAAAGGATTAAAGTTCATACCAGGTTTAGTTGATACAAGTAAAGCAGCATTTTGTGCCATACGGTTTGAATTTCCTACGATAAAATTAGCAAATGTCATATCAGGATGAAGATGACTATCGATTTTAGGAACCCTTTTTTGTTTAGATTTTTTATATTCTTCTACTTCTAATACTTTGATTTTTATTGGTTTAGAAAAAGAATTAGAAAGAATAGATTCTATTTCTGCTTGTTTTTCTAAAATAGCATCAATATTCCATTTTAATTCAGTGGTGATAATAACTTGATTATCTTCAATTTCTTCTAGAGTTGCAGGTTTAAATAGTGAGTCCAAGATGATCTTATCATCAACTATTTTATTTTTTTCTAAAGTTTCTACACAAGATGACCAGATTTTGTTTAAATCTTGCACAATTTTCAACTCCCTTTCGACTCAATTATATAAAAGATGTGAACTCTTTTAAAGGAAAAATACTGTCTGCACAATAGCTTCACAATTTTATTCACAAAAAATGTGAGAAATATCAATCATTTAGAGTACTTATTCACATTATTCACAACTTCGTTTTTCGCTATGAATTTTATTAAATGTGAACTTAGTGCATATTGTATAGAATAAAAAACAATGTGCACATAGCTGTTCACAATAAAAAATACGCTGATATCAGTATATTTTTTACTAATTCACCCATATGAATAACTCGATTCACCACGTGAATAAGCATGTGCAAAACTTGTCAAAACATAAAATTTAACAAAAAATGAATATTCACAATGTGAATTTTAAGAAAAAATCCGATTTTTCCTAGAAAAATGGAAGAAATGTAAGATAAAGGTTAAGATGAAATAATATTCACTTTAGGATGTGAATATCTAAAATAAAGAGTTTATTCACATTAGATTAGTGACTATTTTGAATATATTGTATAAATATTGATACAAAAGTACGTAAATACTTAGAAGTGCACACTTGATTTTAGGGGGAAAAACAAGGATTTATAAGGAGTTGGAGGAAAATGTGAATAAGTTTTTTTTATGAGCTTTAAAGAAATTCACATGTTGTCGTACGTACTTGATTGAAAAATGTTCACAAATAATGTGCATTTAATAAGAGTTATGCTTAGTGATGGTACTTTTTTTGATAAAAGTACTTATTTTTATACAATTTTCTATCTATTTCGATATATCATAAGATGTGAATAATAAAGTAAGGAAACTTATTCACAATAAAGAGAATTTTTCTAAATTAAAAAAGTTCACAAAAAAATGTGCAAATAATCATTAGAAATTGTTATTCTTATTATTTGTCATCATTAAAAATCATGAATTTAAGAGTAGAAATATAGAATTTAGAATTGACTTGTCACAATAATTCCTATAAGATATAGGAGCATATGTTATTTGTATAAAAAGATAAAAATTTTGGAGGTGTAAAATATGAAAAGAACATATCAACCAAATAAAAGAAAAAGAGCAAAAACTCATGGTTTTAGAGCTAGAATGGCAACTGTTGGAGGAAGAAAAGTAATCGCACGTCGCCGTAAAAGAGGAAGAAAAGTATTAACTGCTTAATGTAAAATCCACTTTTTCGGTGGATTTTTTTCTAAAATTTTATGAAAAAAGAATTTAGAGTAAAAAGAAATGAAGATTTTAGCAAGATTATTGCTAGAAAAAAGAGTTTTGCGAATTCTTGTTTTATTATTTATAAAGATGAAAATCAAATGGGCCACGGACGCGTTGGTATTTCTGTAAGCAAGAAATTAGGAAATGCTGTTACTAGAAATAAAATCAAAAGACAGTTACGCATGATGATTCAAGAATGTTTTCATTTTGATGAAGAAGTTGACTATATAGTAATTGTAAGAAAAAGATTCTTAGATAATACATATATAGAAAATAAAAAAGAATTAGAGTATTTGTACAAAAAAGTAAAGAGAAAGGAGATCAGCAAATGATCTTAGATAACAAAACTAAAAAATATTTTAAAATTATTTGTTTAGTTTTATTTGTTGTAGCCTTAACTGGATGTACAGCAAATCTTGATTCAAGTGGTAAACTGATTGCTAAAAGAGCAATTAATTTAAACACACCATGGTCTATGAAGTCAGGAATTTTTGATTTCTTATTAGTTATTCCTATTTCTAAAAGTATTATTTATTTAGGAGATGTTTTATTAAATAATATCGCTTTAGGTGTTGTATTAATTACTATTTTAATTAATATTATCATTTTACCAATTATGATTAAATCGACAGTATCTCAACAAAAGATGCAATTGATTCAACCAGAAATGGAAAAAATTCAAAATAAATATAAAGGTAGAAAAGATCAAACTTCTCAAATGAGAATGTCTGCAGAAATTCAAGCTTTATATAAGAAAAATGATGTCAGTATGTTGGCTTCATTTACAACATTCTTAACATTACCAATTATGTTTGCAATGTGGCAAGCGGTTCAACGTATTGAAATCTTATATCAAACAAATACGTTTGGTATTAACTTAGGTGCTAAACCAATCGATCACGTATTTAAATTCGAGATTGCCTATATTGTATTACTTGCCATTGTTGCTTTAACTCAATATTTTGCGATGAAAATCAATACAATCATGTCAAAAAGAAATCCAAAATATAGAGAAACATCACAAATGCAATCAATGAACATGATGAATAATTTCATGACATTATTTATCATTTACTTTGCAGCAATTATGCCTGCAGCAATGTCACTTTATTGGATGACAACAAACATTATTACAATTGTTAGAACATGGTATATTTATATTTACCATGTTGAAAAAGCACAAAAAGAAGTTGATCAAGCAAATACAAATTATTTAACAAAAAGACAAAATAAAAAATAAATAGAGGTATTTATATGAAAACTTATACTGGAAAAACAGTAGATGATGCTGTTAGTAAAGCATGCCTTGATTTAGGTGTAACAATTGATCAATTAAATTATGAAGTTACTTTAGAAACTAAAGGTTTATTTAGTAAAAAAGCTGAAATTGCTTGTTGGACAGTAGAAATGGTTCAAGAATATATTGAAAATCTTATAAGAAAAATCTTAACAGATATGCAATTTGAAGTAGAAACTGTTTCTTATGTTCAAGATGGTAGAATTTATTGCAATATTAATACAAGCAATAACTCTATTTTAATTGGTAAAGCTGGTGTCATTTTAAGAGCCATTAACTTAATTATTAAAAATGCTGTCAGTACAACATTTAAAAAACGTTTAGAAGTAAGCGTTGATATCAATGGTTATAAAGAAGAACGTTATAAAAAAGTTGCAAGTATGGCAAGACGTTTTGGTAAAACAGTTTTAAGAACAAAAGCTGATTTAAAATTAGATCCAATGCCTGCAGATGAAAGAAAAGTGATGCATCAAGAGATTGCAAAGATGGATCATTTAAAAACTGAATCTAAAGGTGAAGGAAAAAATAGATATATGACAATCTCATATGTAGATTAAGCCGCTTATGCGGTTTTTTCTTTAGGGAGGAAATAATGGAAAATTTAATTTTTAGTTTAAATGCGACGGTTCCTGTTTTTGCGATGATTATATTAGGGATGTTATTTAAAAAAATAGGAATTATTGATGATGTTTTTGCATCAAAAATGAATAAATTTGTCTTTTTAATACCATTACCAGTATTACTATTTAAAGACTTAGCGACATTAGATTTTAAGGAAATTTGGGATACGAAGTTCGTCTTATTTTGTTTTTTTATTACCATTTTTAGTATTTTAATAGTAACAATACTTTCTTTTTTATTAAAAAATAAAAAGAATCAGGGAGAATTTATTCAAGCAAGTTATCGTAGTTCAGCGGCATTACTAGGAATTGCATTAATTCAAAATGTATATGGAAAAGCAACAATGGCGCCTTTAATGATTATTGGAAGTGTACCTTTGTATAACATTATGGCTGTCGTTGTCCTTTCTTTCTTTTCACCTGAAAGAAAAGGAATAAGTAAAGAAATGTGGATGAAAACTTTAAAAGGTATTATCACCAATCCTATTTTAATTGGAATTGTGATTGGACTTTGTTGGTCATTACTTCATTTACCAATGCCTACAATGTTAGATAAAACAGTCACTTCGATTGGGAATGTAGCTACTCCTCTTGGTTTAATGGCAATGGGTGCCACATTTAATTATAAAAAAGCTTTAGGAGATTTAAAACCAGCCCTTTGTGCTACTTTCATTAAATTATTTGGTTTCTGTACTCTCTTTTTACCATTAGCTATATTCTTTGGATTTAGACAAGAACAACTGATTGCTATTCTTGTTATGCTTGGCTCAGCAACCACAGTATCATGTTATGTTATGGCTAAAAACATGGGACATGAAGGAGTTCTTACAAGTACAGTGGTCATGTTGACAACTTTAATAAGTGGTTTTTCTATTACTATGTGGCTTTATATTTTAAAAACTTTACAATTCTTATAAAAAAATGAGTGATTTTAGTCACTCATTTTTACTGTTGTGTAGTAGTAGGTTCAGCTGGAATTGTTGTTTCCGGTGTAGCTGGAGTTGCTTCAGGTTGTGCTTCAGGAGCTTGTTCAACTTTCATTGTACCCACAGCAATAATTGCTTCATGACCTTTATAATAACTATTGGCTTCTTTTTTCTTTGAAAGTAATTTACCATCTTTATCATAAACTAAACGATAAGAAACGGCTTTACCACCATTAGATCCAGCTTGTTTAGTTACTTGTTGACCTTCAGGAATAGTTGCATCATTTTCATATTTTGTGTTATATGCGACATCCCCTGTTCTTTCACTTGTAAACTTCACATAACTTCCATCAACATCAGTTCCAATAATTTTACATGTTAACTTACCACCAGCATAACTTGCTTCTATTTTAATTGGATAATCTCTATTATTTTTAAATTTAAAATCAGGACCACCCCAAGAAACAGTGGCATCTCTTCCAATTGGTACATAACTTGAAATATACGTATGATTTGTTCTTTCAGTTACTTCTAAATTAGCTAAAACAACAGCATTATATAATGTTGAAGAAGTTTGACAAACGCCACCTCCAACTTCTTGAACAGTTTCGCCATTTAAATAAGCTCCTGCTTCACCAAAACCATTTTCTTTTGTTCTTTTTC
Source organism: Faecalibacillus sp. MSK20_93 (assembly GCF_020589945.1). NCBI lineage: Bacteria > Bacillati > Bacillota > Erysipelotrichia > Erysipelotrichales > Coprobacillaceae > Faecalibacillus > Faecalibacillus sp. MSK20_93. Next base: position 34,269 of record NZ_JAJDKA010000010.1, read on the forward strand.
CAACTGTTTGATTGTAAGAAAATTCTTCACCTGGAAGTAAGATCACATTACATTTTTCACCAGCAAGTCTAACATTGTTTTTTCTTACAGATGAACCATTTACAGTTGTTGTATATTCACCTAAAACATCTTTAAATAAATTCTTTTCTAAATCTTCTTTAGTAATACTTGGAACAATAGCTTTTGCTTTAACTTCAAATTCTTTTCCTTCTTTAGCTTTATTAAAAGCATTAATTGAATCATCTAAATCATATTTAGCACCATATTGTTCAGCTACAATTTTATAATCATTATTTTTATCTAAAGTCGCATTTTTACCTTTCTTAGATAAAGTCTTATAAATTGTTTTCATAACACTTTCATCTTCTGAAACAGATGAAGGTTTAATCTTTAAAGTTTTATTAAAATCATATTCATTTAAAGCAGTTTGAATTGTGTTATAAACATCTTTTTGTTTAACTGCTTCACCACTTTTACCTTTAGTAAAGATAACTTTTGTTTTTTCAACTTTATAAGTTGTAGGTACTAAAGTTGAATAATCTAAAATACCTGATTTTTTGATATCTTTATTAAGTAGTTTTTGATTTTTAATATCTATAGAAATGTTTTCATTATGTTGTAGTAAGTAATGATATCCTTTTGTAAAGAAATTATTATATTTCTTTTGAATATTATTGATTTGTTTTTTAATATTGACTTTAACATTATCTTTCATATCTATTTGATACTTTTGATCATTCATTTCAAGATTTAATAATAATTGATTTTGATCTTTTTGATACTTATTTTCAAGTTTAGAAATGACCTCTTCTTTAGACATATTATTAACCTTTATGCCATTAATTGTCATATTTTTAATAAACCCTTTACCTGATGCTAGAAAACATAAAATGATATAAATAACCAATATCACTCCTATAACAGCACCTCCGATTATAGGAACTTTTTTATTCAGCTTTTTCATTTTTTCACCCCTATTTGTAAATAATAATATATGATTAAAATATAGAAATCAATCGAAAAAAATCATATATCAAAAATAAAAAATATTTGTTATAATGAGGGAGTTATTTATTGATAAAATCAACAAAATAAGATAGTATCAAAAAGAAAGGTGGTATGAAAATGAATGATGATATTATTGTTGCAGTAGCAACATCAAGACTAGAAGCAGCAATTTCAATTATCCGTTTATCAGGAAAAGATGTTATTGCATTTGTTCAACAGTTTTTTACAGGAAAGATTATAAATAAAGAGAGTCATACCATTACATACGGTTATATAAAAGATAATGGTGAAAAAATAGATGAAGTATTAGTAAATATCTATCGTGGGAAAAGAACTTTTACAGGAGAAGAAATGGTTGAAATCAATTGCCATGGTGGTGTTTATATTACAAATAAAGTAGTTGATCTTTGTTTACATCATGGAGCAAGACTGGCAGAACGTGGTGAATTCAGTAAACGTGCTTTTTTAAATGGACGTATTGATTTATCGCAAGCAGAAGCTATTAGTGATATTATTACGGCTAAAAATAGTTATGCTTCTTCTCTTGCTTTAAAAGGAATTCAAGGAAGTATTAGTCATTTTATTAAAGATTTAAAAGAAGATTTAATTCAAATTATTACGCAAATAGAAGTCAATATTGATTATCCTGAATATGAAGATGTAGAAGAATTAACAGCAGATAAGCTTTTACCAATGTCTACTTCTTTAATTGAAAAGATGAATAAAATCATTGAAGATTCTAAAAATATTAAATTATTAAAAGAGGGAATTCAAACAGCCATCATTGGTAAACCCAACGTTGGTAAATCTAGTTTATTAAATGCGATGTTAAAAGAAGAAAAAGCGATTGTCACAAATATTGCTGGAACAACAAGAGATGTCGTTGAAGGATCAGTAACAGTAGATGGTATTTTATTAAATATGATCGATACAGCAGGAATTAGAGAAACAGATAATATTGTAGAAAGTCTTGGGGTTGAAAAATCAAAAGAAATGATTAAAAAAGCAGATCTTGTTTTATTAGTTATTGATGGAAGTAAAGAACTTGATCAAGAAGATCAAAAGTTACTTGAACTTACAGAAGATACAAATCGTATTATTATTATTAATAAAGCAGATTTAGGTAAGAAAGTTGATTTAGAAGGAATTGAAATATCGGCTAAAGAACAAGATATTTTAGCACTTACTAAAGAAATTAAAAAGAAATTTAATTTAGGACTTATGAGTAATCAAGAAGATTATTATCTTACTAATGCTAGACAAACACAATTATTAGAAAAAGCAGCTTCTTCTTTACAAATAGCAATTGATGCAATGAAGATGTCTATACCATCAGATCTTATTGTAGAAGATCTTTATGATAGTTGGTCTTGTTTAAAAGAAATATTAGGAGAACAAGCAAAAGAAGATTTATTAGATGAATTATTTAAACGCTTTTGCATCGGTAAATAAGATGAATACAAATGAAATATTAGCACAAAGATTTTATCGTTTTTTTAAATATACAAGGAATGTAGCATTAATTGCGTTTATTGTTTTCTTTATATTAAATGCAATTAATACAGGAAATAGTATTTTATATTGGATTTGTTATGGATGTTTAATGGTTTCTATTGTAGGAGCAATGCAATCAGTTTTGTTGTATGTTCTTTCAAAGTATTATAAAAAGAGGTAATTTGAATGGAAAAAATATTTGAACAAATTGATAATTTGTTTGTAAATGGGGTTATTAATGGCATTATTTCAATTGTTATTGCAGGGATTGTTTTAATTGCAATCAATAAATTATTAAATAAGTTTATTAAAAAGAAATGGCCTGATAATTATGTTTTACAAAAAAGAATTAAAAAGATTATTCTCATTACAATCTTTTTAGCAATTATTTGTAGTGAAGTGAAGTTTTTAAAATCATTTGCGACTGCCTTACTTGCATCTGGAGGAATCGTTGCCGTAGTTATTGGACTTGCCAGTCAAGAAGCTGCCGGTAATCTTATTAATGGTGCCATGATTATGGCTTATAAGCCTTATAAGATTGGTGATTTTATTGTTGTTACAGGGCATAATGTTAGAGGAACTGTTATTGATATTTCACTTAGACATAGTGTTATTGAAACATTAGAAAAGACACAAATGATTGTTCCTAATGATATTATGAATAAAGCAATTATAGAAAATATTTCACAAATCGAACATGTTAAAGCAAATTATCTTTATATCGATATTTCTTATGAAAGTGATATAGATCAAGCAATCAAAGTGATTCAAGATCTTGTTGTAAAACATCCTTTATTCATCGATGGAAGAAAAGATAAAAAGGATTCATTAGTCCCTGTGATTGTTTCTGATTTAAAAGATAGCAGTATTCAATTAAGAGCAACAATCACTAGTGAAGATAATGTACAAGGATTCCAGTTACTTGCCGATATTCGTAAAGATTTAGTGACTGAATTTAAAAAGGAAGGTATTGAAATACCTTACCCTCATATGCATATTGTAAAATAGTATACGCCTATGTATTACAAAACAAAAAAAGGAGAAAACATGGATTACCAATGTTATTCTCCTTTTCTTTTTATAAGAACTGTTAAAGATTATTTATTTACAATATTGACGATTCAAGAAAGATAACTTATTATAAATACATAATTTGACATTAGAATATGTACAAATTATAAAAATCAGGTACAACTCTTGGTTTCTCTGCTGCGGAGAGTTTAAATATGAGTAGAATAAGAATTAGTTGTAGGACTTTGAATATCAGAGTCCTTTTTATTAGAAAAAATATAAATCAATTAAAAAGCACCTGATTTAATCAAGTGCTTAAACATTAGCGCATAGGCTGCAATAATAATCATAGGGGTAATCCTTCTATATGGTTGTATTGTATGATATAAAGTCAATGTAATAAAAAAGAAATATGAGGATTATCCCCATACTTCTTCAGCGATTTCTTTTACAAGTTTAAGTTTAGCCCATTGTTGTTCTTCTGTTAATTTATTACCAATTTCACATGAAGCAAAACCACATTGAGGACTTAAATATAAACGTTCTAAAGGAATATATTTAGTTGCTTCATAGATTCTTCTTTTAACAAGTTCTTTATCTTCTAAATCAGGTTTCTTTGTTGTAATAAGACCTAAAACAACTTTCTTATCTCCTGATACTTTCTTTAATGGAGCAAAACCACCAGAACGATGATCATCATATTCTAAGAAATAAGCATCTACATTTTCTTCACCAAAGAGTAAATCAGCAACACCATCATAAGCTCCTGAACTAAAGTAAGTAGAATGATAATTTCCTCTACATACATGAGTATTAATTGTTAGATCTTCAGGTGCACTTGCAACAACTTTATTATTTAAATCTAATAATAGTTGTTTATATTTTTCTAATTCTTCCCCTTTTCTTCCTGTTAAACTTACAGCAAGTTCAGGATTAACCATACCACCCCATACACAATCATCAAATTGTAATTGACGGCATCCAGCATGATAAATTTCTTGAACAAATTCATTGTATGCTTTAACAACATCATCCCCAAAAGCTTCTTCACTACCATAGAAACCTAATGTTTTATCTAATAAATCAGCTCCTGTAAAGAAAGCGTAGAATTGACCTGGTGAAGGAATTGTTTGTTTAGCTACAGTATTTTCATCTTCTAATGCTTTCACAAATTTAAAGTGTTCAACAAAAGGATGATCTTTACAAGAAATCTTTCCTGTCATATAAGTATCATCAATCATAGCTGCTTCTCCATCAAATGTTTGATTGCCATCTACAGTCTTTTTATGTTCAACCCCTTCAAATCCCCACATAAAGTCTAAATGCCAAGTAGAACGTCTAAATTCACCATCTGTGATAGTATGATAACCTAACTCTTTAAGTTTATTTACAAGTTCTACAATACATTCATCTTCTACTTTAGTAAGTTCTTCTTTAGTTATATTATTTAATTCATAATTTTTTCTAGCTTCTTTTAATCTTTCAGGACGTAAAAAACTTCCTACAAATTCATATCTATTTAATTGATTCATATCATTCATTCCTTTCAAACTATGTCTTTATTTTATCAATCAAAACATAGTTTGAATAATACAAATAATAGCTACTTAGATATAGTTTTAAACTATATTCACCATTGTGCATAATGCACAAATGTATGCAATATTCTCATAACCTCAACACATATAATTTTTATACTTTCTTACATATAATATAAGTAACAAAAGGGATATAAAATACTAAGGAGGAACAAAAACATGTGTGTAAACTACTATTCATATTTAACAACTAATCAAGCAGATTCTCAACCAGGTTGGGCTAAAAAAGACAGATTCGATTCGAGCAACACAACATTATCAAAAATTAAAAATCACGTTGTTAAAAACTATTTCTCTAAACTATTTAAATAATATATAATATTGAAAAACCTGCACGAGATGCAGGTTTTTTAGTGGTGTTTAAATATCAGTTAATAATATGTTCGTTATATCAACATGCATTGATTATTTATTTTCATATTTAGATATGATTTTTTCTATATCAATTTTAGAAATAAAATCCTTAAGATTAAAATATTTTTCTTTTTGAGATGGACTTAATTTTTTGTAAACAGTATTAGGAATTATTTTTACTTCTATATTTTTTATTTTAATAGAATTATTGATTATATTTCCATCGATTACTATATTATTTTCTTCAAAAGGTATATTTTTTTCTTTTAAAATTTCAGTAATATATTTAACCTTCGTTTTTGTGTTTTTAGGAAGAGTGTTTTCAGGCGATAAATCTGCGTTATTATATATTGTCTTATTATGAATAGAATAATTATCTAAAGACTCTAAACCAATGATCATTATAGGAACAGTTAATTGATTTTGCATAGGTTTTAGATGTTGAAGGTATTTTTCATAGCTGCCAATAGCTCCATCAAACCCACCGGTTCTTTTAAAGTCGTCAGTTGCACAAATTATTACACCTGCAGAAGTGTTGATAGCTTTTTCTACGTGATTCAATTCACTGGCAAGCACTAATTTTATTAAGTTCCATGCAACAGCACTTCCGTGATTAAAAGCAACTTCTATTGCAATTTCTGGTGATGCAAAATCTATTGTCCATGGATTTTTATCATTTGTACTTGATGGTCTATATTCACTTTCATTAAAAATAGGAACTTGCGAATGCCAGTGTTTCTTTTTTGTTAATTTTTCATCAATCAATGTATTTATTGGCTCTGAAAAGCTCTTAATATCATTTCTTGTGGAATTATTAAAATATGTGCATATTTCTTCTTCTGTAATATTATCTAAAACATTAAGTATTTGGGAATAATCTTCTTTATATTTCTCATCATTTTCAAAAATAACTTCAGCATTTCTAAATGAATATTTTTTGTATTTCATATTTTCTCCTTAATTAAAGTATTAAAAATTATTGATTATTTATATCATCAATTAAACAAATAACCTCTTCTACACATTGATTGCAGTATTTTATTACGTCATTACTCCAAAAGTGTATAGGATACCATTCCATTTGCCTTAGTAATTTATCATTTTTTAAATCTCTATCAATATTTTCTTGTATTTTTTCAATCCAGTAATCTTTATTATTTTTTAATTTAGTCTTTCTTTGTTCAAAATCTTTACCATGCCAAAATTCACCATCTATAAAAATTGCTATTCTATATTTAGTTAAAGCAATATCTGGTGAGCCAGGTAATTCTTTATAATTTAATCTATATCTATACCCTTTATGCCATAAAGATTTAGCTAACATAACTTCTGCAGAATTCTTTTTTGTTTTAACATGAGACATTCTTTTAGAAATTTCAGGAGATGTTTCTAATTTTTGGTGCTTCATAGTTATTTATATTTTAATTGTTTAAGAATGTAATCATTATTGATCCAAAAGCTATGTGTGGTCATCCATTGGCCATCTGGTAATTCGTTTGCATCTCTTTGAATATTTCCTTGAGTGTACCCATCTTTTAATTTAAAAGCAGCTTTTTGAGCATGTGGCCGTATATGTATGATAGGATTATCTGATTTTTTGGGTAAATCATTTTTTATACGATTGTTTGTTTTTATAAATGATACGCCAGTTATGATTTTTTCTTGGATAGCTATCCAACCATCTTTTACTGTTTCTTCTAAATCTCTATAAGGCATGTTCCACATTTGTGCGCCTAGGAGATTGTAAGTTTCTCCATTTGATTTAAAGACAACAAATAAGAATTTTGTTGTTGAAAAGTATTCATGAATATAAGAAGTGTCCCAAGTTTCATTTGCTAAATCTTTATATTTAAACGATGGAAAAGACATATTTTCTCTATTTTTACCATTCTCTTCTAATCGAATAGCTTTTACTTTAATATTAGCTTTTTCAAATTCTTCAGCGTGATTTCCTTTGATGCCTAGCATTCTAAAACATAAATCAATCCATTGAGATTTATTATTATTATATTCTCTATCAAATAATGAACATAGCTCTTTATCTGTTTTATTTTTATAACGGTCAATTTTGCTAATAATGATTTGCTCGAATGATAAATGTTTAAGTTCATCTATATTTTTGATAATGGATTCATTTTCTAATTTATGAGTCAGTACGTAATCTTGTAATACGTGTGTCATATAACTATTTTTTAAGCAAAATGCTCTTCTTTTTGCAGGAATATGATTTCCATAATATTGCTCACGCCAACTATTTTGTGCAGTACTTCCTTTGGTACATGCACCTAAATAATAAGTATCACTTTCACTTAGTTCATGGGCTTTTCCTTCTTTGATTTTTTGAGTAATAACTTTGTAATCATTAATAATAATTTCTAAATCTTCAGGAGGTGGCGTAAATAAATTTACATATTTAATTTGGTTGTCTAATCTGTTTTTTGACTTATCTCTTATGTATTGAACGAGAAGTATTTTATTGATTTTTTCATATACATGACTTTTATAAAAATCATCTTCAACAGGATCTTTATAAGAAATCATTGTAATAACTAATCGTTCGCCAGCAGTTAAAGTACCATCTTTCTTTATATCAATAGGAGTTTGTTTGATTTCTACACCTATTTTATCTAAGTCAGCATTTTGATTAGAATTAGGCTCATATCCAAAGTAGAATTTTTCAATAAAGTTACCTAACTGCCCCTTTGCATTATTTAAAGTTAATAGCTTGTCGTTTTTTAAACTATTTATAAATTTTTCTGATCTATTCATTTTATTGCCATTATCTGCTTCTAAAATATATTTTTTGCATAAATTAAGGATATCTCTAAAAGTAGAGTTTTCCATTTTTTTAGCATAATTTAAAACGCTATTTAAATCAGTATCATCATAATCAAAAAGCATTTTCATCACCTCTTTTGCTAGTCTTTATCATATAAAAATATTATACAATTTTAATAAAAGAAACTCGACAATTATATTAAAAAAAACTTGATCGACTTGACTCAAAATGTTATTATATGTTATAGTAATGCGTCAAAATACGAAGTGCTGGACATTTTTTTATAAAAGGGAAGGAAAAGTCAGAAAAATGAGGAAAGATGTAATAGAATTATTTGCTGGTGTTGGTGGATTTAGAGTTGGATTAAATGATATTCATGAATTTGATGAAAATGGTGTTGCAATAGAAAACAGAGATTGGAATTTTGTATGGTCAAATCAATGGGAACCATCTACAAGAGTTCAACATGCTTTTGAATGCTATCAAACAAGATTTGATTTGCATGAGTCAGATGATGAAAACAATCCACTTCATTGGTGTAATAAAGATATTTCAACTGTTCCTGCAAATATCATTCCTAATCATTCATTACTTGTCGGAGGATTTCCCTGCCAAGACTATTCTGTAGCTAGATCTTTATCAGGGGAAAAAGGTATTAAAGGTAAAAAAGGTGTTCTATTTTGGGAAATATCTAGGATATTAAAAGAAAAGAATACACCTTTTGTTTTGTTGGAAAATGTGGACAGGTTATTAAAATCACCAGCAAGTCAACGTGGTCGTGACTTTGGTATTATGTTAAGAACATTCTATGATTTAGGATATAATGTGGAATGGAGAGTTATTAATGCTGCTGAATATGGATGTGCTCAAAAAAGAAGAAGAACTTTTATATTTGCTTGGAAAAGAAATTTAAATTATAATGCTATATCGCAAAATACCCCTTTTCAAATTATGTATAATGTAGGATTGTTTGCAAGAAATTACCCTATAGAAAATAATGCTATTAAAAATAATAATGTGAATCAAGATATTGATTTAACAATATATACAGATACAGTAGAAATGACAGAAAAATTTAAAACTCCTTTTTACAATACTGGAGTAATGATAAATGGAATTGTAAATACTTTTGATTCATTTCCTATTGTTGAGCCTTTTATTTCGATGCGAGAAGTGAGAGAAAATAGAGCGGGATTAAATGAATATTTTTTAACCGATATACAAAGGGAAAAATTTGAAATTTTAAGAGGAAGTAAAAAAATCTTAAGGACAAAACCAAATGGAGAGACATACTATTATTCTGAAGGAAGTATGGCATTTCCGGATTCTCTTGATTTACCAGGTAGAACAATGTTGACGAGTGAAGCTTCAATCAATAGAAGTACTCATGTCATAGAAGATGAAGAAACAGGTAATTTAAGATTTATTACCCCCGTTGAAGCAGAAAGATTGCAATCATTTCCTGATAATTGGACAAACACAGGAATGCCCTTAAAAAGACGCTATTTTATGATGGGAAATGCGTTAGTTACGCAAATTATTAATCGTCTTGAAAATGATTTAGCAAATATAATAATTAATGAGCCATAAAAAATAGCATTTAAAGTTTGAGATTATATCTTACTTTAGATGCTATTTTAATTTTGATATGTGAAATAAATAGGAACTAATATAATATTGCGGTACAATAAGGTTAGGTATAATCATAGGAAAGGAAAAAGAAAAATGCGAACATTATCTCAAATTTCATCAATTGCAACATTAATTTTATTTATTTTTTATTTTATTGGGAGAGCTTGGACATTGCTTAAAGATATAAAATATCCAAATTTATATATGACATTAGATATGAAGGATAAGGATGAATATGATGAATTTGATATAGATTTAGATGGTAATGATATTATTTTAGCTAAATATACTCAAGATATTAGATGGCTTAAAATTTCAAAAGTTAAATGGAAAAGTGATTTCAAATCTTATACAGTTTCAAAAGAGTTAAAAAAAATAAATTATGTTTCAGCTAATAAAGAAATAACTATATGTGTTAATGTTCCAGAAGGAATTCCTGATAAAATTTTACAATTTGAATTAGCAAGTGGAATACAAGGAGAATTACTTATTGGAAGTGATGGGAGACAAAATAGTGAAGGAGTTTCAGTTTCGAATATTAAGTTAAAAAAGACATTAAAGGCATGGATTTATTATATGGTAAGATAATATAACTAGAATTTTTATGGTTTATAAGAACTGAAATATTAAAAAGTGTATTTTCTTAATAGTTAGGTAAATCATTTAAAACAAAAAGGAACGATATGCTTTACATCGTTCCTCTGTTTTAATACTTAATTCTAAAATAATCCAGATAAGCTTTATATCTATCTTGAGCAGCGAGACAAGTATCTACTAAATAATCTCTTTCATTATGCCATTCCTTTAATCCTCGATAGTAGAACATTTTTAAATTATCTTCGATAATGAATGGTACAATATTGTATTTTAAACATTCTTTAAACATAATTAATCTACCAATTCTACCATTACCATCATGCAATACCACATTGGGACTCACAAAGAAATCTATAATTGATTTCCACTTTTTGAGTACGTTCTTTGCCGGTTCCCTCTGCTTGATACACATATATACTGTCAATCAGTTCAACCAGCATAGAACGGTTTAACTCTGTTACATTTTCATACTTGCGTATGGTTTCTAAAAATTTGTTTGTATTTTTCGTCTTGTAGTCCTCGGCTTCGATTTTCTCTTTTAATGCCTTACGCCTTTCTTCAAGTTCTCTCTGCTCATTTTCATAAGTTACAGACATTTTCTCAAAACGTCCATCAGAAATCTTTCCTGCTACATTCTGCTCAAACAGCTTCATTATGATACTGTCAATTTCAGCAATACGCTTTTCTGCCAGTTCCAATTCCTGTTTAAACTGCTTGATTTTCTTACCGCCGCCGGATTCACTCAACACCCTCATTTCTTCAATGAACTGGTCGCCTAATGTTTCCATATTCTTGATATGCTTTTGAATGTCGTCCATGACAATCTTCACTAATGCGTCATAGGAAATTGCATGAGTTGTGCAGAGGTTGCTGTTTCTGGCATATGTCCTGCAACGAAATCTCGGCTCTCTCCCGTTTGGATTGGAGAACGCCATATTGCGTCCACAGTCCGGGCATTTTACAAGCCCCACAAACATATTTGGTCGTCCAGTCTTATTTGGTCTTTTCTTTACACTGATGAATTTCTGTACCAGTTCAAAGGTTTCTTCATCAATGATAGCTTCATGGGTGTTTTTTACAACAATCCAATCTTCCTTAGGAACCGCTACCAGTTTTCTGTTCTTGAATGATTTTGTCTGTGTCTTGTGCGATACCATATGACCGAGATACACTTGATTTTCCAAAATCATCTTAACATTTTTTCCAACCCAGTCGGTAGGGAATCGGAACCCTGTGCTTGTTTCCAGCGTGCCATTCTTCATTGCTCTGTAGGCTCTCGGAATCAAAATCTTTTCTTCACACAATGTTCTTGCTATCTGATGAACACTGTTTCCCTGTTTCGACATTTCAAAAATACGCTTGACGATAGGCGCTGTTTCCGGGTCTATCAGTAGTTTACGCTTATTGTTCGGGTCAACCCTATAACCATACGGAGCGAATGAACCGCAGAACCCGCCACTTAAAGCAGTTGTTTTCTTGACGCTTCGGATTTTCTTTGAGGTATCACGTGCATAATACTCATTCATAATAGATTTGAATGGCATCATCTCGTTATCCTCATATCTTGTGTCAACATCATCATTCAGTGCGATAAAGAGAATGTCATTGTTCGGGAAGATTTCTTCCACGTAATACATGAACATGGCATTGTTGCGACCGAACCTTGACATATCCTTTACCATGATTCCACTAGGCTGTGTATCTTCCATAGCGTCCTCAATCATGCGGTTTAAATCCGGTCTGTTGAATGTTGTGCCGGAATAGCCATCATCTACATACTCGTCAATGATTTCAAATCCTTTTTCCTTTGAATAATATCGGAGCATTTGCAACTGGTTTGTGATACTGTTGCTTTCTTTATCAGCGTCACCATCATCTTTGGATAAACGTGCATATAATCTAACTCTTAATCTTGCTTGCTGTTTCGTCATTTTTACTCCTTTCCAACAGCAAACAAACAACTTATATCCTGTTAATATTATACCACGCTACTTAATTATTTTCAGCCGCTTATTACACTGTTCTCAATTTAATATCCATTGTTTTCCTGCTCGATTTCCTTTTGAATCAGCCTTTTAATCAAATGCTGCAAATCCACTGTACCGGAGAACACTGACGTTACATAAAAGGTCGTATTTCCTATTTTTATTGTATTGGACTGTACTGTTTTTCCTATAATCCCACCTCATTTCTTCCAACAAAAAAACACCATTTCTGGTGTCTTTCTGCTAATCTACACTGATTACTTTGCGTTCATACTTCTTTTCCTGCAAATCAATCTCCGCATAAACCATGTATTTGTCATTAAGTTCCGTCTGTCCAGTCTGAATACAGGTTGTCTGATGAATCTGGTTTATCCACTTTCCTTTCTCTGTGTCAGGACTTTCATGTATATGTCCGTGCAGAGAAAGAAGTGGCTGTTTTTCTTTCAGAAATTCGTAAATATCAACAGAGCATATATCCAAATCTTGATAGCGCAACTGTCCTAATCTCAATCCCGCAGGCGGCATGTGCATAACGTAAACCGCTTTTTGTCTATCGTCCGGCAATGGAAGTTTCTTCAGCACATCACACATATGCGGTAATTCTGTTCTGGAATATTCCAGCCAGTTGTAAATCCTGTCATAATCAACAGCATTAGAGATTCCGGCTACAGGACTTAACTGACGCTGCGGAATATAATGTGTTTCTGTAACAACCCTGTCTTTACAACCGAACGGATGGTCTAAAATATAGTTCATGCCGATAAATTCATATCCATTGACAGAAAATTTCCTACCAGCTATATTGCAGACATTTTCAAATCTGTCGCAAAGATTGTCAAACATTTCATCTGCTGCCAGTAAATCATCATTTCCAAGCATGGCAAGGTATGTGATGTCCTGCTTTTTCAGTTCCTCAAAATATTCATCAAGGAATCCATTGATAAAAAACGATTGCTCACTGTGGCGGTCACATTGTTTTGGTAACATATCCCCGCCATTTACAATGACTTTGATTTCCTTTTCAATGGCTACGTCCAGAATCTTTCTGTACTTCTTTTTATCTCCGTGTAAATCTGTAACATACAATATCTTCATATCACTTTCTACCCCTTTTAATACAGCATTTCTTCCTAATCATAGTTAAAAGTATACCATATCAGAGATAGATTATCAGCAGCTTATATCTGACATACAGACTGCAAAATTTTTGCCTTATGCACCTCCTTTACTGTGTGTTTCCGAAGCAGTCAGATGGCTTTGGAAGCTCCACTGGACTTTCACCATTCTCATTCCTATGAGCAGAACCGCACCATGCGAGTGTATCATTATTCAGATATACAGGTCATGGCAGAACGACCATTCCACAAGTCGCTCTCGGATCATTGCATGAATCGCTCGCTTTTTTAGGTCATGGCGTACAATTTCCGCTGGCTCGCTGCATATCAAACGTATCTGACTGCTTTATTCAGTTGTCAAAGAACTACCGACTGTATTTGCCAGTCTATGAAAATCCACTACCTAGATAATGGACTTTCATAGATTGACAAGCGGAGCAGAGGAAAGGGGAAAATGCTCCGCCCGTCTGAATGATTAGATTACGACTATCTCAAAGTTTGCAATCATATCCATGACTGCTGCCTGTATTCTGCCTTTTAATTCAGAATCCACTACCATGTAGACGTTACCGTATTCGTCATACAATTTGCGTAAGCTCAACTTTGATATGTACCCGTCATAGAAATCCAAGATTTCCTGTATTGCAGTTTCATCACCATTCGTAGCCGCCACAATCACAGCAAACGGTATATGTTTTTGGTCTTTGTCCATGCTTATTCCTCCTCCATCATTTTTCGTAATTCTTCCAGAGTGCTTGTCCTGTGACGGTAAACAGTAGTGCGTACCACGTTCATAAGCTCTCCGATTTCTGCGTCAGACATATCCATAAAGTATGACAACAAAATGATATTGCGTTTTCTCTCTGGCAAACATTTGAGTGCTTTGCTTAACTGGTCGTCAGATACTTGTACTTCCATGCCAAGAACATTGAACGCTGTATAATCGCTGGAATACTTGTCATAAACGCCTGCTTTGTTCAATTCCAAATCTGAAATTTCAGAAAACGGAACTTCATGTTTCAAGCGTCTTGAAATATCACGGTTATACTTCATTGCTGCTCTTTTAATGACTTTCTTTGTAAGGCAATCAAACTGTGCTTGAATAGCCTGTTGGAAAGAAGATGACTTCATGCTGATTCACCTCCTTTCTGCGTGAGAGTAGATGAGGGTGTTTTCCCTCTATCCCCCTTTCCGCACAGTAGCTACCCACGCAGCAGCTATTTGTTGCGTTTTCAGAAATGAACTTGAAAAATATTTTTACGCACGAAAAAAGCACAAGAGAAAAGGCTGTATAGCGTTCTTGTGCTTTATCATTTGTACCTGTTATATGATGTAAAAAACCACATTCAAGGGTGTATTGTCCTGCTATGGTAATTTCAGTTTTTTTGACAATAAAGGGTATGTCATAAAATGTCGATTATGAGATTCTTTCAATGCGGCTACCTCCTAGAGCCGCAAAACAAAAAAAACCTTATATGATTTATCCACCGAATTGAGGAAAAAGAAAAACGGCGGCTTTATCTTGACCGCCATCAAATCAGAAATATTTTTGGATAAGCAAAAAGGTTACTGCCGATAACGGTTTTTTTTATTTACCGTATAACAGTAATTTTGTTCTTTTAACACACTAGGAACTGACAAACCATATAACACGTTTTTCTATACCTGTTAGAAAATCAACAGGAACAGTAAAATGTATTGAGGTGATTACATATGCGTAAAAAAGAAGATAAGTACGATTTCAGAGCTTTTGGTCTTGCCATCAAAGAAGCTCGTATGAAACAGGGTCTAACCCGTGAACAAGTGGGAGCAATGATTGAGATTGACCCACGTTATCTGACAAATATTGAAAATAAGGGGCATCACCCAAGTTTACAAGTGCTTTATGACATTGTTCATTTATTGAATGTATCAGTAGACGCTTTTTTTCTTCCTGCTTCTGATCTGGCGAAAAGCACCAGAAGAATACAGTTAGAAAAGCAGCTTGATAACCTGTCTGATAAAGATTTAGTTATCATGGAAAGTGTCGCTGACGGAATTATTAAATCTAGGGAAGTGGAGGAAGATTAAACTTCCTCTTTTTCACTCCCTATACGAGTTGATTCTTTTAATTTTTGAAAACACTCGTCACTGATTACGTGTTCCAGTTTGCAAGCGTCTGATTCTGCTAGTTTTGGGTCTACACCCATTTCTGTAAGATATTTTGTAAAAAAGCAATGTCGCTCATAAATTTTCTCAGCCATAGCCTGCCTACTGTCTGTTAAAAGCAATTGACCATTATTATCCATTAGTAGGAATCCTTGTGTTTTAAGTTGCTTTACTGCATGACTTACACGAGGCTTTGAAAATCCCATATAATCAGCCACATCAATAGAGCGAACCATGCCTTTTTTGATTTTAAGTATAAGTATTGTTTCTAAATAATCTTCTAATGACTTTCCCAATGTCACATTATTATCACCTCTTAAATATTTGATTCAATCAGTTTTTAAATTGTCCACCCAAGACTTTCTTGCTGAATATGATACAATTTTTGATATACACCTTTTTTCTTCATCAATTCATTATGTGTGCCATATTCAACTAATTTGCCATCATCTAATACTAATATTTGGTCTGCGTCTACAACTGTTCTTAAACGGTGAGCAATCATAATTACTGTTTTGTTTTCAACCAATTGAGCTATAGCCTTTTGCACTAAAACTTCGTTCTCCGGGTCAAGAGAAGCAGTTGCTTCATCTAAAAAAATAATTGAAGCATTTTTTAATAAAGCACGTGCAATAGATATTCTTTGTCTTTCACCACCAGATAATGTACTACCATTTTCACCTAAAACAGTTTGATAACCGTATGGCATATTACGCACAAATTCATCACAGTATGCAGCTTTAGCAGCCGCCATAACTTCTTCCTCTGTGGCGTTAGGGTTTCCAATACTGATATTGTTAAAAACAGTATCATTAAATAATGTTACGTCTTGAAATACAAAAGCCATTTTTCGCATAAGACTTTCTGGCTCCATTGTTCGTATATCTTTACCACCAACACGAATTGTACCTTTCTGTATATCCCAAAATCTTGCAATCAATTTTGAAATTGTACTTTTCCCGCTTCCAGATGAACCTACCAATGCGGTGATACTTCCTTGTGGAATTTTACAAGTCACATCTTTAATGACATCTTTTGTATTATATCTGAATGTAACATGTTCCAACTCTATATCACAATTTTCAATTTCTTTATCATTTCCTTGCATTACAGATGTACTTAAAAGAGTACGCATTCTTTCTGTAACAACATTAAGATTTAGTAATGTAGTTAATTGTGAAAGAATCGCAAGAATTGGTCCATATATACGAGTAACCATCAAAAAGAACATTAGTAATGGGAGCAGTTCTATTTCACCTTTAACTAACAACATTGTTCCAACAAAAATGACAATACCAATTCCGGCTTGCAAAATCATGCTTGCACTCGACATAAATACGCCACAAATCATTTCTACTTTCACAGCAATCTTTTTCATAGATAATAATGCTTTGTTAAGAGCAGAAAAGTGAGAACCACTTAAATTACATGATTTAATAATTTTCATTCCCTCAAGGTATTCTTGTACTTGACTAGAAGCGTCTAGCTTTGCTTGTACTTGTCGTTCAAATAATTTTTTCTGATAGTTCTTACTTAACCAAATTATCAAAAATGCAACTGGCAGCGTAATATACATACATAACGCTAAACGCCAATCAAAGAAAGCAAGTAAAATACAAGTAAGAGTAACAGTAATACCATTTGCAATGAGAGGTGGAATTGTACTACTTAACATTGATTCCATGCTGCTACAATCAGACATCATGTTAGTTGTCAATTCTGACAAATCCTTTGTATTGAAGAAACTCATTGGTAATTTTCTTAAATGCTCTGCAATATTAAGTCTTGTTTTATTTGATTCTTGATAAGACGCAATGTATGTCTTTCTATAATCATTTCTTGCTGCTAAAAACACCAAAACAGCAGAAACAACTCCAATTCCCCAAAGCAACCATATATGATTCCATGCAATTTGCTTTCCTACATACGGGTTCAGTAATTCATTAAATAACATTACTGTAACACAAAACGGTAGCATTAAGGCTAGATTTGTTATCGTACAAGCAACAATAGCTTTTTTTAAATCTTTATAACCTTTATCTGATAGAAAAAGAAACTCTTTTAGTTTTTTCATCTTTATTACACCGCCTTTCCGCTGATTTTCCAATCAACCGCTTCTGTGTAATGGTTCCACATTTGCGAATAACGTCCACCAGCAGCAACTAATTCATTATGTTTACCTTCTTCAACTAGATGACCTTTTTCCATAACAATAATTTTGTCAGCATTACGAATCGTAGATAAACGGTGAGCAATAATAATAACTGTTTTATTCTGCATAAGTTTCTCGAATGCTTTTTGAATTAAATACTCATTTTCTGGGTCGCTAAATGCAGTTGCTTCATCAAGAACAATAATAGGGGAATCTTTGATAATAGCTCTAGCAATAGCGATACGTTGACGCTCACCGCCAGAAAGATGAATACCTTTTGTTCCAAATACAGTTTTGTAGCCATTAGGAAGTTTTGAAATAAATTCATGGCATTGTGCAGCTTTCGCGGCTTCAATGACTTGTTCTTCTGTAGCGTTTGGATTTCCCATGCGAATATTATCTAAAATACTCTGCTTGAATAAGAAAATATCTTGAAATACAAAGCTAACATGATTCATTAAGTCTTTTTCTGAAATATCTCTTATATCAACACCGCCGATTTTTACACTTCCCTCTGTAACGTCCCAAAAGCGTGAAATTAAATTTGCAATTGTACTTTTTCCACCACCAGATAAGCCAACAATAGCTGTTATTTGTCCTTGATTGGCTTTAAAAGATACATTTTCAATAGCCATTTCTTCTTTTTTTCCTGTATATGTAAAGCTAACATTATCAAACACAACATCATCTTTTTGAGTTTTTTTAGGACTGGTAGTTTGTGGTAGAACAGGTATATTGAAAATTTCGTCCATTCTTGCTACATTTCCGTCAATTTGCATAAATGATTCAGAGATATACATTATTTTGTTTAAAATACCAGCGATTGCCGGAACAAAAAGCAAGTAAAATATAAATGTCATAGTAAAGCTCTTATAATCTTGTGCATTAGCTCCTAACAAAATACCTACAGGAACGATAACCAAATATATATTGTTAATGATGGTAGTAAACGCTGGCATATAATTTTGCCAACCTAGAGAGAACTTTAGAACCCATTCTGTGTATTCTTTAATAGCATGTTCTAAACGAGCAAATGAAGAAGCTGTTTGATTAAATGCTTTCACAACAGGCATACCACGAACATATTCTACAGAAGCATTGTTCATATCTTCCAATGCGATCTGATATTTTCCCATGTTTTCTTTCATTGCTCCGCTACCAAATCCACTGAATTGTACGACAAAAGCAAGCACAATTCCAACTAATGAAGCAATACCAAATCGCCAATCAATAGCCAGTAGAATAATAACCATAACAATAGGCGCAGTTACAGAAGCAACAAAATCTGGAAATTGATGTGCAATGAAACCCTCAATGCTCTCAATGTTTTCATCCATTATTTTTCTTAAACGACCACTACCTATGGTTAAGTGATAACCTAAAGGAATTTTGGTAATATGTTCTGCGAAGTGAAGTTTTAATTCATAAAGTGTTCCAAATGCTGCCATATGAGAACTGAAAATTGCTAAAAAATATAATAGTATATTAGCAATAATACCAGCTAAAGCTATCCAGCCATAATTCATAACCTTGCTCATATCCAGCAATTCTAAATTAGGATAGACTTTTAAAATGGAACTAATAATAAAATATACCGCAATATACGGAACAAACGACGCTATAGCCGCTAACGAGGAAAGTATAGCCGATAAAAATACTAATCCTTTCTTATTGGAAGCTAATTCTAAACATCGTGCTAAACCCGTTTTGGGTTTGTTTTGTTTTGGCTTTTTGTTTGCCATAGTACGAATCCTCCTTAAATATAAAATACGTGGTGGGTTAGCTTAATCTAACCACACCACGTATTCTAAAGGAAATACTATTTTTCTTCTACTCCATCTCTAGTATATTTGGGTAAAAATAGCCCAAAAGTGTTATTTTTGTTTTCTGTAATCTTTCGGTAAAATACCATAAACAGATTGAAATGCTATTGCAAATTTACTAGCATTATTATATCCAAGACTTACCGCTATATCTCCAATTTTCATATTTTCATTTAAAAGCCAATGTGCTGCAATATTCATCTTATATTTCTTTAAATATGAATATGGTGTGTCACCATATATCTGTAAAAAAATTTTATGAAACAGTGATAAGTTAATTTGATTCCGAAAGGCGAGTTGTTCTAACGATACTCGTTCATCTAAATGAGTTATCATATATGTTTGAATTTCTTTAGTAGCTTGAATCTGACGTTTATCATAATATTTGAAATCACAGCCATGATTTTTAGTTAGCTGGTCTATATGGTAAAGTAATTCAATTGCTTTAATTTTGAAATATCCTAATTGTTCTATGTTAAGTGCTTCATATAATTCAGAAAATAAATGATGTAATTTAGGTGGAGTGGAACTTAAATATCCATTATTCTCAATCCCTAATGTTGAACCAATTTTATCAAGGTTAAGCGGAATAGTTTCCATCATTTTTTTGATTTCTTCTGATAAGGATTGTTTATCAATCACAAGGCTAAGTCCATAATATTTTTTTAATGGAAACGAGAAAGAAACTGGTAAATGTTGTGTTCCAGTCACACTAAAATATCCCTCTGGTAAATACGAAACTGTATGATTGGCATACTCACATTCATAGCGTCCAGAGCGACAATGTGTAATTGAAATAATATTAGGATTGAATTTTTGAGAAGGCATACTTATGTCTGTATCAAAGTCCAAAAAAGAGAGTTGAATACCATCAAAAAGCGTGTAACTTGTAACAATTCCTTTCCCTTGACACCCATAATCTATAATCATAAAATTTTCATCTTGCTTGATAATTTTTGCCTTATCACTGTACCAGTCTTTATTAAATGTAGAACTCACATTATGTACCTCCATATGTCGATTAGCAACATCTAACTATTATCATACTGTATTTTTTATCCCAAAACAATAAAAACATAAGCGTGCAAATCCGATTTATGTGAAAATGCACGCTTTTCTTCATGTTATTTTACAATCTTCCAGTTACTATCTTTTTCCAGCGTTAAGTCAAACTGTGAAATTTGCGTTGCTTTTGTCCTCTGGTCGAGATACTTTACCGATACCGATACTTTCACTTGTTCTCCATCTTGTATAAAGATAGGATTTACCAGCTCCGAGAACATATAGTCACAGTTGACAGGTTCAAGCACATTCCCCGATACATAGTAGGCAAGCTCTTTTTCCGTTGCGGTAGGGTACAGCTTAAAGAATGTTTCCAAAAACTCTGTCACTTCCTCTGTAGTGGCAGCGTCCACCGTTCCGTCCGATTCCTTGACTTTTGGTTCATAGCCGGATTTTGTTGGTATGCTGCTGATGGTCGGATTCTGTGTAATAACCAGATTTCCGTCACCATCTACATGAACTACCACCATGTAAGCGGAAGTGTAACCGATAGAAGTCTCTCCCTCTGTTACCGTTTGATCTACCGAGTAGACAACGGTAAAGTCGTCCGTTCCAGTCGCTTCAACCTCCCAAATCTTAACGTCCGTTACCGTAGAGCTTGTAGGTATGTCCATACAGACAGTATCAACATTCAAATCCTGCAAGCTCTTTGTAAGGTACTGGTTAATGGCTGTGGTTCTTTTCTCAATGGATTCCTGCGTGTTGCTCCAAGAATAGTAGGACTTCGCAAATGCCTTGACGAAATTCTCTATCTTGTTGGTATCAACAATACGCTGCTCAATGACTTCTTTCTCATGTACCGTGTGCATATCAATGGCGGTGAAATTCTTATACACCCCAAAGCTGATACTGGCAATCAACACCAGCCATAAGGCAATCACGGTTTTTTTATGCGTGCCAACTTTCATCACAGGCACTTTCTTTTCCTTTTTTGGTTTTGATTCCTTATCCTTTTTCTTAAATAGCATAGCACCATTCCTTTCTAATTGGTTTTCACCCGTCCGGCACCAATCAAGTGTTGCTGCCAGTACGAGCTTGTTAAATCTGCATATCCGATAGGGTCGCCAGCATGATACATTCTGTTGTTTCCAGCATAGATTCCTACATGAGTGACGTATGTTCCAGCGTTATAGGTTGAATGGAAGAACACCAAGTCACCAGCCTTTGCCTGTGACAGCGGTATGTGCTGTGCAGCGTCATACTGTGCCTGTGCGGTACGAGGTAAGCTGATACCAGCTTTTCCATAGCACCAAGACGTAAGACCAGAACAGTCAAAGCTAGTGTTGGGATTGCTGCCGCCATACACATATTTCCAGCCTTGATACTTCAACGCTTCATTGAAGATTGCCTGTGCGGTAGCGTCACTGAGACTAGGCACAGCCAAATACTGACTGACTAATTTCACATAGAACATATTCCCGTACTTGTAACGCCAGCCGCCATTTTCTTTTATGGAAATGTCATTCTTATAGGTGACTTTGACACCGCCGGATTTACCTTTTGCGAAGCTGACCGCCAGCTCAAAGGTGTACTTCTTTCCGTGTTTTGATACATAATCAATGAAGCCGCCACCATAGTTATAGGACTGTACCACTGTGTTGATGTCACAGTCTTTTGCTTCTGCGGATTTCAAAAGCTCCGAGAAGTATTTACACCCCTGTTTGATGGAATCCTCCACGGATAGGGAGTTAAGCGGTAATCCTAAAGATTCACTGGCTTGCATAACGTCTGTCGTGCCAGTGCCGCCGGATTCCACCTGCATAATCGCAAGCAGATAGTTCACATAGTCAGAGATTCTGTATTCCTTTGCATACTTTTCTACCGTAGACTGATGTTTCAATACTTCCGCTGATAGGTTCAGTCCAGAAAAATCAAGACTGGAAGAACCACTTTCTTCATCATCTGAGGTCACGATAAACAGAAACAGAAGCAGACAGATAATCACTGTGAAAATCCCACCGAACACAGCAAAATGCCTTAACTTCATTTCTTGCCGCCTTTCTTACTTGTAGATTTCTTCATTGTTGATTGATTTGTGGTCTTTTTCTGAACCGTCTTTGTCTGCTTCTGACGTTGTACCGTTTGCCTTGAAATATCTGTGGTAGCTTGTGAATGTTTATTTACTGCTGATGAAGCCTGTTTATCTGCCGGACGGGATTCTCTGACAACCTGTGTTCTTACATTCTCCTGTGATTTTGTCACAGGCTCTTTACTCTTGCTTGATTGCGGCTGCTCCTTTGTCACTGTGACAGGACGCTCTTTGACATTCTGCTCCGGCTTTAAAGCTGCCGCCTGTGAATCCGATTTTACAGGAACAGGCGTTGTGGCTGGTCGCTCATGCACCGGGGCAGCTCTCTTTGTCGCTGATCCGTTGCTTTGTCGCTCCTTATCCACAATCGGACGCTGCGGATTCTTTTTGTCTGACTGCGGCTGTTTCGATACCGATTTTTTATCCACAATTCCACGCTTTGAGGTAGACTGTGATTCCTGTGTATTGCTTTGTGAACTATGTACGGTCTGTGAGGAATCCGTCTGACTTTTCTTATCCGGCAATGCAAACGGCTTCTGTGATTTGGAATCCGGCAGAGCTGGCGGCTTGCTGTTACCTCCACTGGAAGAAGCAGAAGTATTGTGATTTGCTCTGGTATGCGTATTACCTGTCTGTTTGGTATTGTCTGCCTTTTTTGTAGAAGCAGAAGCCGCCGCAGCACCAGCTACACCACCAGCAGCACCAGCCGCCATTGTCCTACCGATTTTACGCTCCAAGCGTCTTGCCCTGCGGTTGAGGAACATATACGGGTGTCGCATGATTCGTCTGCTGACTTGCTGTGTATCGGAGGATTGCAGGCTGAACATTGTCATCAAGTCACCTAATTTAAAATAGATTCCGGCAAAGGTGACTATCTGTAGAAATGCCACCATGAAAAACGGATAGCCGGAGGAAATGGAGTAAAACATAGTCGAGATACTAAACGCTGTGGTAATAATCAGTGTGATTCCAGCTCTCATCATAACGGTATTGAACAGCTTCGTAAGAGCCTTTTTTGCCATGCCTTCATAGGTCGGTATCATGGACAAAACAAAACTAATCGGCAGAAACATGGCGTAGATGATAAATAACACCTGCGAGAAAATCATCATGCCCGTAAGCAGAAAAACAAACGCCGAGATTCCGATATTGAAGATAAACAGGAACACCACCATACCTAAACGGGTCATGGTCTTTGTGACGCTCAAATAAGCGTTGTCCTTATCTTCGATTTCTTCAATCACAACATCCTCTCTGTCGTCTGTGTCTGGGTTTGCCGATAACAGGCTTTCCACACGGTCAGAGCCGAGCGTTTCTATATCCGATTCCCCGTACTGTAAAAGCAGCCACGGTTGTTTCACCTGTATGGAAAACAGGCTGTCTCTTATTAAATCTACGCTGTCTTTTCCTTTGCTGTTGGAATCGGGCAGCACGATTTTTGTACCGAGCGATAATGCCGAGCTGCTTATATCTGCGGAAAAGTCATTGATTTTGCTGATATAGTTTGGGGCATAGGCAATAAAGGACGCTGACAGGATAAATACCACAAGAAAGTTGATAACCGCATGAATGGCTTTTGTGGTTTCTCTTTTTAACAGTCCTGTGTATGCCACATAGATTCCCATTACCAGAATGAGGATAAGCAGGAATCCTACATAAAATCCCTCACTGGAAAAGCCATTGGAAGTCACACCAGCTAATGTCTGAATGTTCTTTCCGATAGAACTTGCAGTATCAGAGATAAAGTCCAGCTTGTAGGCTTCCTGTACCACATAACCTGTCGCATTGGAAATGTATAAGCTCACCGTCCAGACAAAGTTTGTGATGGCATATAGTCCGTACTGAATACTTTTGCCGATACCGTCAAGCCAGTTCCACGGCAGCCAATCCCAACTTGAATCCACATAGAAATCAAGCTGGTAGTTTTCCAGCGGATATTTGGAATAGGTGTTAGCGTCACTCACCGTATTGTCTACCAGACCAGCCGCATGAGCTACCGTACCCGTGATAGATAAAAATACCAGCACACCGAGAATCACCGAAAGCGTGATAAGCAGATAACGGACTATTTTTCTCTTGTCCATAGGCTTCACCTCATTTCTTCCGTCTGCACTGGCGGTCTGGTATCAAAGGCATGGAACAGGTCAGAGAATACAGGGTGAATCTGGATAACGCCCACACGCCCATACAAATCTTGAAACAGGCATTGTCCGTTTTCCAAATCCCTAAGTCGTTTCTGGTTGCCCTCGTCCTCCTTATCCACACCGAAAAATTCAAGAGTATTCTTGATTTCCTTTATGTCTGTAGAACGGAACGCAAACTTTAAGCCGATATTGTTCTTCATCTTTTCATCGTCCACATCACCAGAGTTTTGTGTAACAAAGTAAACAGCAGCGTTCATGGAGCGTCCAGCACGAATCAGCTTGTTAGACAATGCTTTCCCCTGTGCCACCTGTAGGAACGTCCACGCCTCGTCCAAGTCCACCATCTTAAAAATGCTCCTGTCGGAATGAATAAAATCAAGGGCAAAGGTACTAATGACAATCAGCATAGCCACGGACAATAATTCCATTGTGGTGTATTCTTCAAACTTCGTGTCCTTATCCGGCAACACAAGGTCTGCCACCTGTATGATGTTGAGCTGCCTGTCTAAACTGATGGACTGCTCCACATCACCGTCCGAGAATAAAAGGTGTGCAAAGTCATAATCGGTCATGCTCTCGATATGGTCTGCGATATTTTCTGCCACAGGAGAACCGTCTTTCCTTAATTTATCAATGACACGGAGCAGTCCTCGTTTTTTGCTCTGTGTCACGGAACGGATTGCACGCCTTAATACAGGGAACTTCTCACCGTCACGGGACGAAATACCTGTAAGGAATGTCAGAATGTCGATTGCCAGACTTTCAGCGTCCTTTGTTCGCTTCATAATCACATACGGGTCAAGAAGTCCTCTGTTTTTGTCCTCACTGGTGAGATTAACTATCTTGATTTCCTGTGCAATGTCGGGTAGCGTTTCCTGCCAGTTGCCACGCTCTGATTTTGGGTCTACAATGACCGCTTTTCCTCCAAACAGCACCGCATAATAGATGATAAGGTTGTTACAGAAAGACTTCCCACCACCGAGCGAACCGAGAAAAGCAGCCGCAAGAGCATTTGTCACAGAACCTTTTACGCCCTGTGCTGCAAGGCTAGGTTTTAGATAGACGTTCTTTCCTGTATCAAGGTTATAGCCGATATAGATACCGTCCGTTTCCCCAAGCTGCTGTGTTGCACCGAAGCCAAGTCCGGCGAGAAAGTCCGAAGTGACGTATTGGATATAATCATTGATATATCTTTTGCTGGACGGGATAAACTCACCATGCAACCCCAACATATCACCGAATGGGCGAACCAGCTTGACATTCAAATCATCATAGAAATCTTTGACTTCATCACAGCGGCGTTTCAATTCTTCCAGAGTATCAGCCGCCACACGGATAACGTAGGATAATTTATACATGGATTCTTTGGACTGGTCTAAATTTGTTTCCAGTTCATTCACCGAATCCAGAGCGTCCATGACGTTACTTCCCGTTTCGTTGTTGGATTCCCAAGCATGATTATCCAAGTCTTTCAGCTCTTTCTTTTTGTTCCTAACAGTCGTCAGAGCCTTTTTGTTGGTAACGATTTCAACATTCATAGAAGTGGAAACGGGGAACGTGAATTGCTGTTGCTGATAATAAAATATCTCGCTTGACGGAAAATCCAGCTCACCCACGATATTGTTAATCGTGAAGTAGGCAACAAAAGTTGTCTGATCTTCACGCTCAATCTTTAGGTATCGCTGGTTTTCTTCAATCATGCAGCGTGTCGGACGGATAAGGTCATATCGCTTCACCAGTGTTTCACGCTTTGACTTTTTTATCGGGAGGTCATAACTGTAATCACTGTAGGCAACGCCGGTATTCCCGTAGATATGTTCCAAGAGGTAGCCGAAGTCGTTCTTATCTAGTCTGCGGAACTGAAAGCGACGTGAGATTTTGCTTTCCAAGAGTTTTTCCATCTTTAGGAAACGGTTGATTTCATCATTACTCATGGAAACGAAGTCACCCATCAGCTTGTGATTGACTTCATAGATAAAATCCGCAAAGGTCATAGCTGCTGATTTTCGCATACCCTTGAAGCTGATTTCTTCCTCATTTACCAGCAGCTTGAAGCCAAGAAAAAAGCGGTAGTCAATCTGATTTTCACCAATCATTTCAACCAACGCTTCTGTCTGTTCATCTACCTTTTTACAGGCAATCTCTTTTAATCTGCCTGTGATTCCCTTTTTGGAACGCTCCTGTACTGCACGCAGGCTGTCCTCTGTGGCAATCTGTAGGGCATGGATTTTTCCGTCACGGTTCTGGGCGATAAGCTGACGGAAGTTGTCATGCACCATGTATTTTTCTTCTGGTGACAGGAACGAATAATTGTAAGGTGTCAGCTCATAGTAGGCAAAGCACTCACCGTCATGGTTGAACACCAGATTGTTTTCTATGTACTTAATCGGGAACATACATCACACTCCTAACTGCGGTCACGCTTGTATTGAATTTCTGATTTTTCAGTTTGATAGCTTTTCCTGCATAGGTCACTTTTGGTCGGAGGAAAAAGCTCACACAGGATTTTAGGAATCCAAAAGGCTTTTTTCCGTCAAAGGTCTTTTGCGATACAAACCAAGTGAACGCCACAGGGATTCCAAAGTATTTGAGAAATGCACCGTCAATCATGTTAAAGGGCGGTAGCTCCCCAAAGAGAATCACCACAAACAGCGACACCACGAACCAAGCCATCTGACTGAATGTGAGCGGGAACGGGAGTTGAAAATCGTTGATTGCATAAATGACTTTTTCCACGCTCCATATGCTTGTATAGCTTTTGATTTTCTTCAATTTTCACAGCTCCTTTCTGTTCTAAAATGGAAACAGCAGCCTATGTTTCAAGGCTGCTGCAAAAAAATAACCAGTGTCATTTCACTGGCAGATAAAAAAATTCAGTTGTAATTGTTAATACGGACATTCAAACACGCCATGATTAGTGACGACAAAACGCCCCTCTAAATCAAGGTCACGCCCGTAGGCTTCATAGTCTATGTAACTGCGGATTCTGTCTGGTATCTCACCCAGACTTTGACATTCATCTATGAAGTAATAGGCAACGTCTGTCATATCGTCACAATCGGGATAATGGATAATATCGTCTGCATGTTCGCACAAATCTTCCAAGCTGCTGTAATAGCCTAGCAGTTCCGATAATTCGTCCTGTATGTCTTCTGGTAAGTCCTCCACCATTTCACACAGGCGGTTGACTTCCTCAATGGGTGTGTACTCGTCAATCTCAAAGGGTAGCTCATAATCATGGATTGCGTATTCTTCGTATCTGTCATTCAAGCCGATACGTTCTGCCATCTCGTCATAATCAACGGGCGGCGTAAACCACGCACCCACAAGCTCACCCTCGTTGTATTTCCCAAGATTGGCGATATAGATTCGCATTTCTTCGATACCACATCACCCCTTTACTGATAGCGGAATACGCCGCTTGTGGTAAATAAGTATCTGTCGTCCATTTCCAGCTCACTACCATAGGAGTGATAGTCGATATGTTTCAATAGTTCGTGAGGAATCTCACCAAAAACATATTCTTCACGGATAAGGTATTCTGCCAGAGCTGCACCGTCACCCACATCATAGTAGCGTATCTCGTCCTTGTGGTCGATAAATTCCTCGAAGCTGGAAAACCATTTCTGCTGAATGGCTTTCATTTCATTGCCGATAGGCGTACCCTCCAATTCCAGCACCATGCGGCAGTTGGCGTTGATTTCCCAAAGTGGCATATCACTGTGTAAGTCAAAGGGCAGCTCATAGTCTGCAATCTCAATCTGTTCTTCATGTTCTACGCCGATTTTTTCTCGGACTTCCTCAAAGTCCACAGGGCAGTTGAACCAAGCACCGGAATATTCTTCGTCACCCTCACGATACGGTTTTGTATTGTTTAACAGGTAGATTCGCATTTCCTGCATGGTCTGTCACTTCCTTTCATCATATCCAGTATTCCCATTATAACAGCATAATCTACACCGAATACATAATGAGAAAACTTTTCTAACTGTTCTTTTGGATAATCAAGTGGTGAGTGCTGCTTGATGATTTCCCACACCATACGTTTGCGGTAGGGAAGGTCGGAAATATTTTCACAGCCGACACGCTCTTTCATATCCTCAAATATATCTGTTTTCATGTTGTCCTCCAATCTTAAAATTTGCATAGAAAAAGCAGCTAACTCAAAAGAATTAACTGCTCTTTGTCTATGATAATTTGATTCCTATTTGTTTCAAAATTAAAGTAAGTTCTTTTCGCTTTTCTGGGTCTGGTGTTCTGACTAAAGTATATCCTTCTTGCTGTATTTTTCTTAATATATCAAATGTAATATCTGCTCTAGCATTTAATTTATATAGAGTATCATCCGACATAGGTACTTTACGAAGATACCACCAGAAAGGTAAATCCAATTTACTTTTAGCATATTTTATAGTGTTGACAAAGTATGTGTCCTCATTATAGTAATTAAAATGTGGTTTATCCTCTAAAAGATGTTTTTCCATATTTTCATAGAAATCATCTAAATGATTGTCAACTAAAATCTTTTCAAGTATTTGAGGAGGAATTTCACTCAAATACTCTGTTATCATACCAGTATTCAAAATATTTAAAGGCGTATAATAATATTTCTTTTTAGCGGAAAGAACAATGCTCAATACTACACTTTGATTATCAAATGCGTCAAAATATACATTGACATTAACATTGTGATATTGATAGTAAAATTTTAAGCAAGTAGCCTTTGTTTTTTTAGGAATACTGTTATAAATATCTACTAAATAGGCTTTTGTACTTTCTTTCACACAAAACACTCCTTTCAAATTCTGCTTAAATTATACTACTTTTACACAAGAAATACAATTTACGCCCCGATAATCTTATTGAATAACTGCAACAGTACGTCTTTTACGCCAGAAGAATTGAATACCAAGCCGACAGCGATTAAGGCAATCACCAAGAATCCAATCAGTTTAGAAAACTCACGCTTGAATCCGAGATATACGCCGATAACCGCAATCGCCATGAGTACCAAACTCTGTGCGTTAGATAAAAACCAGTTGTATATGGATAGGTAAGTTCCTGATATTATAAATATCTCAAACTTTTCCCCCCATT
>NZ_JAJDKA010000099.1:0-4285 GCF_020589945.1 Faecalibacillus sp. MSK20_93
TGAGTTTCCAGTCATTTTTTCGCTTGTCGGGTTCTTCATCAACAAACCGCACATACTGATTGATGATAGAAAAGGCGGTCTGCTCTGCGTCATAATAGGTCAGCAAATCCTGTACTGCATAGTAAGCACGTTCATTTCTAAGCCGTATCTCAAAACGGTTGATAATGTCGGCTTCTTCCAGCGGTATCCCGAACTTGACGTACTGCTCATAGTCCTTTTCATAGATACAGAAATACACATCGGATTTCAGCGAACCAAGATAAAGGGTACGCCCCATATATTCTCTGTCGTCCTCTCTATGCTTGATAAGCTCGCCCGACAAGTAAAACTTGTAACTTCTGGACTTTCCGATATATTCCCGTTTCCTGCATTTTTCCGCAAGCTCTGGAATATCCAAAATGCCCATATGGTCGTTGATAGCAAGGTCGATACGCTTCATAACACCACCGTCTACGAGTGCGTCCATGAGAAAGTCATACCAGCTTCTTTCCTGTGCCAGCAAGTAACTTTCAAACTGTCGGCAACCTCGCCCCTTTAACTCTAAAAGGACACCCTTTTCTTCGTCAGCCGACGTATAGATAAAGATGTCCCCTAAAGAATAATGCTCCGTATAACTGTAATGTCCGTAATCTTCATGGAGCATATAGTTGATATTCAGTTTTAATATATCTTTGATGATGTGCTGTATATCCAGCGTGGGAAAACGGATTTTTACATAATCAAACAGCATGGTAAGCGGTGCTTCTGGATTGAACTTTGCCAGTTCCTTTTGCAGAGTATTAAGAAGTTCCTTTGACGGCTTCATTTTTCCGCTTTCTATCTTGTTGAGATATTCCCTTGTGATACCAGAAGCCAACGCCAGCCTGCCTTGTGAGATACCGTAAGCAATCCGTTTCTCCCGTAATTCTTTTATTCCTTGTTCTTCATTCAGAACCATACCCCCAATCTGTAAAGTGTGAAGTTTTTTAAGGCGACTTCACATCTGAATTTTGCAAGGAAACTATGCGATAAGCCTTATGTTTCCTATGTTTTTTGTCTATTGTCCATTTGCAAACGTACCCCTCTGTTAGATACCGAGGGGTTTTACCTGCTGGCGTGGCTTACGCCACACCAGCAACGGCTAGTCCGTGCCGTCGCCTTTCGCTTCGCACGTCGCCGTTCCGTCCTGCCTTGCTTGTGCAAGAGAGCCGATAGTCTGCAAAAAATCATGTCCTTTCGGGACTAAAGGCGTGTAAAACTCACTGATAACGCTTGTTCCCACATCACAATATCCACGCCCCTTGATACGCTTCTGAAAAAACTGCTTTTTCACATCTGAACCAAACAGCATACCGTAACCTAATTCGCTGATACGCCCCAATCCCACACGGAAATTGAAGTTATCTCTGATACCGTCCGAGAAATACTTTGCGTCTGGACGCTGGCAGGCAACGATAAGGAAATAACCTGCTTGTCGCCCTAACATAACAATTTTCTTTAACTGGCTAAGTAGACTCACGCTTTCTTTTGTCCCCAGCATTTCAAAAAATGCCACATATTCATCAAAGATAAGAAAGCAGGGTGGCAGTCCCAGATAGGCGTAGTTTTCGCCCGTCTTATAGTTCGGGTGTTGCTTCATTTCCTCGCTTCGCTGTACCATGCCCTCATAAAAGGCATTGACGCAATCTATCATTTCTTCTTTAGTATGGTAGACGTTTGGCATGACTGTTCCCAAGTCCGCAAGGTCGCTGTTCTTTGGGTCTAAAATGTAAAGGACAGCGTTTGTATGCAGTAAGGCTTCAATGAGCGTCAGCAGAAAATAGGTTTTACCGCCACCAGTCCCACCAGCGATAAGGGCGTGAGGGAGTGCGTCATATTCCCAGACAAGGTTTTTCATCAATCTAAGACAGCCGTTTTCTGCCCGTACTTCATCAATGGTAATGCGGTTCGCTATCATATCATAAAGCAGGGTATATTCGATATAGCCGTCATGCAGGGTCTTGTCGGTCAGCTCGCAATATAAGCCACTTTCCAATTTATCCTCTAACCGTAAAAGCTGGTCTTGATATTTTCCTAATGTGATTTCACAGCGGATATGAAGCAGTCCCTTTTCCATTTGATAATAAATCTTTGGAAACCAGACGATTTTTTCCCTTGATCTGCTTTGCAGGTCAGTAAAAAAACCGCTGTTTTGTACAGTATCGGCTTCATACCACTTATTTTCCAGTACCATTCTTGCCAGCTTTTGACGGTGCAGGAGCTTCTTAAAACTGTCGTAATAGAAGCGGTAGTACAGAAAAGCGACCAATGCACAAACACCAGTCGCTATCAGTATGGTTATGAAGTTGTAAGGGGAAAGCGTCAAGCCATTCTCAAACAAGCTGAAATGCTCCCAATCGGTACGCATGAGCTGTTTGATATTCAGTAGCAAAAGAACCGCTACAAATACAAACAGAAGCGTTCCTATGGAAAAGTGATAGACAAGGTGCTTGTCGCTGGCTCTGATACGGTGTCCTTTGTTTAAAATCATTCTCATAAATCAATCACTCCTTTCTGGGTACGAAAAAAGCAGTCAATCCTAAGACTAACTGCTTAAATATACATACATATTAAATTGATAAATTGTTTTTAGTTTTACTAATACCTTTGCAATAGGTAATCAATAACTTCCATGCACCTCGTCCTAATAAGAACAAGATTATCCCCGTGATTAGTGATAAGATAAATACTGGGATAGGGCTTAAAGCTGTATTTCCAAATTGAAAACCAATATAATCTACATAAGGAATATTCAAATGTAATAAATAATCTACTAATTTTATAATCCCTAATACAGCAGAAGC
The DNA here is from genome assembly GCF_020589945.1 of Faecalibacillus sp. MSK20_93. Lineage (NCBI taxonomy): Bacteria > Bacillati > Bacillota > Erysipelotrichia > Erysipelotrichales > Coprobacillaceae > Faecalibacillus > Faecalibacillus sp. MSK20_93. Next base: position 2,823 of record NZ_JAJDKA010000099.1, read on the forward strand.
AACACCACACAGAATAAAAGTAGGTGCAACAATAACTAAAACTGGTATTACAAACAATCCAGAAAAACCTACTAAGCTATAAAAAGCACAAACTGTTAAAAATCTGTTCCAGCTAAAACCGTTTTCCTTTGCAAGTAAATCTCCAAGATAGGCTTTTGCAAGGTCTTTTGGCTTTCCTAATCTAGTTAAAATTTGTTCTGTTGAGAGGTTTTCGCTTTCCATTTCTAAAATAGAGCCTTTTATTTCCTTTACAATATCAACACGTTCAGAAGTTGGAAGTGGTTTCAAACATTTATCAATAGTATCTAAGTATTTTTCAAACGTAGTATTCATAATTTTATTCTCCTTTCAAATCAGACATAGCATTTAATAAATTTTCCCATTCAGTATTCATAGCGTCCAGATAATTTTTTCCGTCTGGTGTTAATGAATAATACTTACGAGGTGGCAAGCCCTCTGTGGACTCTTGCCAAGTTGATTGCAAGTAGTTTTCCTTTTGTAATCTTCTTAACAATGGATATACTGTACTTTCCGTAGAAGTAATTATAGGATATTTGCTCAATTCTTGTAAAATCTCATACCCATAATATACTTTTTTATCCAGCATTAGCAAAATACAATATTCCAATGTACCTCGCACTATTTGAGATTTCCATTTGTCTAAGTTCATGTTGTTCACCTCACTGTTTTCTTGATAGGTATATCGTACTACACAGTACATTGAATGTCAACAGTATATTTTAATTGAACAACACTTTTTTTTGAAAGGTATATCAATTACTATTTTTTCGGTTGTCCCTGCGTGTTATTATTCTGTGGATTGCCTGCGTTCTGGTTGCCTTTATTCTTCAACACAATATCCTCTGCCTTTACATACCAGTCCACATCTGCACCCGTATAGGTTTTTCGTGATACCGTATCGGCTACGGGATTGACAAGCTCCACGACTGCATTGTAAGGAAATTCCCTTAACGGTACTTCTGGCGGTACGGACACGGGGATAATTCCACCATGCAGACTGCACTTCAAATCATAGATACGCTTTTTAAGCTGGGTACTCGGTGTCCCGTCCTCATTTTGTAAGAACACATCACGCACTGCTGTAAATTTTAATTCTCCAAATGTTTTCTCTTTGTCAATAACAAACCCGTTTGATAATCTCATAAATTCTTCACTCCTTTACTTTTCTTCAACTGCTACAATATCATCAGCAACTAATACATAATCGGTATGTCCCATATCCCCGATTGCGTAACCTCTGCCGTATAACTTCGGATTGACAAGTTTTACTTTCTGCTCATACTTGAACTTCTTTTCGCCAGCCTGCACGGGAATTTCTACCACAACATTTTCGCCTTTCTGTACGTCGGAATAAAGGTTATAGCTTCGTCTGGCTAAGACCCTGCGATTATTTTTATCTCTTTCAAAGACTGGCTCGCTTTCGCCTGCAAATTCAAGAGTTC
>NZ_JAJDKA010000100.1:0-4268 GCF_020589945.1 Faecalibacillus sp. MSK20_93
AACTTCAGCCTTCCAAGCTGACTACGTGGGTTCGATTCCCATCACCCGCTCCATTTATTTTAAAGTGGAACGGTTTTTTTACTAAAAAGAAAATATCTAATACGAATAATCAATTCTTTAATAGATAGAGTAATCATTTGGTATTAGACATTTACAAATACTTTATATTGAATTTAGATTTTCAATTTGTTAAAATCTTAAGTGAAAAACTAAATACTATTATTGATATGTTGTAAGTCAAACCAATTAAAATGACTACACATTACGTTGTTTTTATAAGAAAACAACGTTTTTTTATGTTTTTTTATATTCTTTATCATTATATCATCTGATAAATGCAAAAGAAAGTTATTTTGTAACAAAAATTGTGAATTGTTACTACTAATACCAATAGATCATATTCAATCTATATAACTTTTGAATACCTTTCTTCTACTCTTATATTATACCATAACATACTACAAAAGTGTAGCTTTTTATATAATATTGTAGATATATTTTTAAAACTTGTTATAATATATTTAGGAGGAATTTTAAAATGGCAAGAGCAAAAAAAGACTGTAAAGCATTAAATATAAAAATTGAAAGTACAATTTATGAAAGACTTGAAAACTACGCTGAAGAAAAGGGACAAACAAAAACAAAGGCTGTTGAACGTCTTCTAACAAAAGCAATGGATCTAGAAGAAAAAGATATTAAATAAAACCTAAAATATAATGTTAAAATAAAATAATTTTTGATATTTATTTTCTAAAACAGCTATAATATTCTCAATAATAAATTAGAGGTGATTTCTTTGATTTTAGAAGAGTTTAATAAAAAGAGGATATTATGTAATATTGCTATAAAAAAAGCCTGTATGGAGCTTAATTTGAAGCTTCCAGAGATTTATTATGTTCAGCTAGATGACATCAAGCTCTATGATCAGGAAGGAAATATTGTTTCATATGATTACAGAGATGTAGGGTATAAGGTCAAAAGTATATTATTCATTCCTAAAGAATACGTTATCTATATCAATGTCGATTTGTTTCAAAATGAAATGAATATGCTTGTAAAATGTTATCAGACTGCTAGACAAATGTATCATACAATACAGGTATATAATCAGCTTCAATCTAAAGAATTAAGTGAATCAACTACTACAGTCAATCAATGGCGATATTGTTATATTGAACGCAAAAATTCCAAACCTAGCGGAATTACACCTGTTCAGGCGGATATGATGGCTTTTTCTATTGTAATGATGAAAAAATATCATTATATCAATATTGAATTTAAAGAAAATGATTATTTTGGCTGGGAAAGTTTACTGAAAGATATGAAGAGCCGATATTTATAATATATTATAGGTTTGAACAAAAAACATATCATATTTGCAGGTAGGTGAGATAATGAGAAACAATGTTGAAACATCAACAGTTGGTGAGATATTATTTGAAGAATTTATGAAACCAAATAATATTTCTGCATATAAACTTGTTAAAGAAATAAATGTTTCAATATCAAGCATACAGGATATTATTCATAATCGTAGCAAGATAACTGTTGACATATCATTACGACTTGCTCGTTTCTTTGGTGTATCAGACAAATATTTTTTAGATATGCAGAATGATATAGATATTCGTAACTCTAAAAAAGGTGTAAATGAAATTAATGATATAGAGGAAATATAAAAATGGATAATTCAATAAATATATTAAAATCTTTAAAGAAGGAAAGAAAAATCTTATCAAATAAATTTAATGATGCAATGCAACAAAAAAATATATCAAAAGCCTTAGAAATCAAAGTCAGGCAAGACAGTATTTGTGATGAAATAATCAATGTTTATGATTCAATGATAAAATTGCAAAGTAATGAATAAAACCTATTCTCAATTGAATAGGTTTTTTAATTGTTTATAAAATCGTAGATATCTTTTAATGTTTCAGTTTGGTCAGAACTGTATGTTTCATTTGTGATTTGTTTTAACAATGTTTTTTTCAATCCTTCAATAAATACATCATATGTATTGACTTCTTCCTGATGAATAGCAAATTCTAGCTTTTCTACCATTTCCCTTTGAATTTTTGCATTAACATGCAAATATGTATCGGTTATAACAATGTTTTCATGACCTAAACGTTTAGAAACATTATAAACATCATTTGTAAGATTCAACATCAATGTAGCGTGAGAATGTCTAAAGCCATGAAGATTCATATTTGTTACATTTGATTTTTCCTTATATTTATTGAATATTCTACCAAGAGTGGAAAATGAAATCATTTTAATTCCACCAAATACATAATGTTGTTTAATGTTGCTGGTATAGTTTTGTTTTTCTTTTATAAAATGGTTGAGTAACATTTCGTTCAAGCTTCTATTTATGTAAATAATTCTGTGAGAACTTTTTGATTTAGGTGGCTTTATACATTGTCCTTTACCACGAACACGACAGGCAGTGGTATTTATTGTTATCGTTTGATCAATTAAATCAACATCTTTCCAGCATAAAGAAAGTAGCTCACCTTTGCGCATTCCTGTGTAGTACAGTACACTGAAGAGCAGACGATCTCTTTCATTATCAACCACTTTCAAAAAGTTATTGTAGTCTTTTATTGACCAAATTATTTGTGTATCTAATTGTGCTTTTTTATCTATGATAGAAGTAACACTTTCAAGACCTCTTATTTGAGCAACTGTAAAATCACCATAGGACATAATATTTGCATATTTTAAAAGCCTTTTTAAAAGAGCAATTATTTTATTAATGTAGGAAATACTGTATGTTTTTCCATCTTTTGTTTTGTGCTTTCCATTTAAAAGTTCTTTTTGGTATTTTTTTATCTCTTTAAATTTAATTGATTCTAATTTTTTATTTCCATATTTTTTAGCAAGTCCCGAATTATATACATAACGTATAGAATCTAAAGTAGTATCTTGATGTGTTAGGTCAATATCTTCTAAATACAATTCAAATAGTTCGTTTAATTTCATTAATTTTTTCCTCCAAAAAACAAAAACTAGTCTAGCATCAAGCTAAACTAGTTCAGTATAATATATTTTTGTTTTCTGTGAAAAGTTTGTATAGAAATAGTTCTAATGTTTTTTTCTTTTTTTTATTTGTTATTTTTTTGGTGGTTGCATCTTATTTTGATATTTAGAAAGTCTATCAAAATGCAATGTACCATTTGAAAAAATTAAATGATCAAATACATTCATAGGAATACCATCAGGGTTTTTATTAGGTCTTTTCTTGTCAATGTTATAAAGCTCCCAAAGTTCTTTTTTTGATTTTTTTATTTCATTACATCTTGTTTTGAATTCCTTATCAGCAATTTTGCAAACGACAAAGGAATTTGGCTTAAATTTAGATACTTCGCTATCATTCCATGTATGGAGCGATTCAACACGACCAATTCTAAAATCATTAGCTGGTCTACCATACATATTTTTTCTTGTGATTTCTACAATTACATAGTCTCCAATTTGAATATCTTTTAGATCACAAATATAGTTGAAAGTTTTATTGTTTTCTTTTCCTAGAACTCCACGTTGCATCTTGATTGATACAATACGTGTTTCTTTCTCTAAATCTGTATGATCTTTGTCAGGTTTCATCACATCAACCCAAGAAGTCAAGCGTTGAAATTGCAGACTGTCTGTTTCTTTAATGATGTCATCAAAAATACTATATCGAGGATTCTTGTTATCTTTGTTTTTGATAGCTCTATATCTAGCCCACAATGACCACTTTTTTTTCAATAAAGTGTTACAGCGCATATAGAAATCATTGTCATTGATTTTAAACACAACAAAGTTGTTAGGTCTAAATTGTGCTATTTCTCCATCCCTGAAGATCATAAAATCTTCAACACGACCAATTCTGAAGTCATTGTTGAAATTTTTAGCACGTGTTTTCATGGACAATTCTACAACAACGAAATCACCTTTTTTTACATCTCCTATATCGCATATAAAGGTCATAAGTTTATTTACTTGTGTAATAGGGTCAAGGACACCTCTATGTAGTCTAACGATTGCAATTTTCTTTTCCATATATTGCTCCTTTTTTGTTAATTTCATTATAAAATAAAATTTTCAATAATTTCTTATTTTATTTTCCAACTAATCAAATTCTTATCTATTTAATTAAATAACATAATCAATATCCCTAAACATAAAGATAAAATTAGAACATAATATGCTATTTTCCAAAAAAGAGGGGGCTGTAAAGAAACCTAATCTTTTGGATTAGGCATTCTTTATAGCTTTTTTTA
>NZ_JAJDKA010000101.1:0-4151 GCF_020589945.1 Faecalibacillus sp. MSK20_93
TTATTCAAATTTAAGTACTTTTTTATTTATTGTCCTTGACATGGGGTCCACATTAATTTAAATCGTAACATCCTTTTTTGTTATAAATTCTAACTAAAAAATAGAATATTGATATCTTATCAATAATATTTATTTCCTACTAATTAATTCCTCGAATGTTATAGTTGAGGAATTGTTGTAATTAGATACAATTGTTTCTTATAGTAGAATAATTGTATTATAAAGATACTTAAAATTTCTATTTTTAATGTCTTTTTATTTTACAAAAGAAAAGACTGTTGTTTTTTTATTTGTCAACAGTCTGAAATAAAGAACCATTAAGGTTCTTTATTTGTTAAGAAGTAATGATGCTTTTTCAATATATTTTTGATGATATTCATCAAAAATACAATCAGGGTCATGATAATAAGTTTCTAAAACATCACACATTTTAAGTAGTTCACTATATTGATCATGAACTTTATTTTTAGTTGAATGATTTTTAATAGCTTGAACGATAATATCTATTTCTTCATTTTCAAACAATAAATTTTCTTCTAACATCTTTCTAGCAAGTTCACTTGAAAGTTGAGCGTGATTAAATGAGGTATTGTTTTTATAAACGGAATAATCATGTAAAAGTCCCATAATAGCGCATAGTTCACAGTCTAATTGTACATACTGACTATAGGCAATACATAAGGTTGAAACGCCAAATAGATGACGATAGCCTTGTCTTTTTTTGTTTCCAAAACAGTTTTTTTCAAGTTCTTGATATACGACTTTTTCAATTTCTAAATATCTTTTCATCGTCTAAGTCCTTTAGGATATAAATTTTTAACTTGATTATTACTTTCTTTATAGAAAGAAAGTGGATAACCATCTACAAAAATAACACCATATCCTTTTTGATTATTTCCTTTCAAGGTTAAACCAGAAAGATAATCTTTTACTTCTTGACTATCACATTTAAAATTATAAGATCTTTTAACATCTTCTTTATTTAAAGTAAGAGCAAGTGAAAGACTTGGTTCAAATCTTCCTTTTTTACATTCTCCTAAATAAAGACCATTTCTTAAAACTTTGATTGAAAGTTCAGGAAAATGATTTAAAATAGCATAGACGTGATTATTTGATTGATAAAGATAAGGTGGTACAGGAATATTTAAGTTTTCTTGATAAAATTTTTGAACAAGTTGTAGCTGTTCTTTCTTTAAATTTGGTTTTAAGATTTTTTCTTTTGAAATAGCTGTTTCTGTTGTTTTTTGTAACATGGCTATAAATTGTCCTTCACCACGATTAATGTGAGGATACATTCTAATGGTTCCTTCAATAAAACCATCAGACATTCCTTCTTTTTTATTAATTGGAAGTAATTTCATACCTAATTCATTGATCATATATTCAACTTGTTTTTCATTTTCATCTAAAGAATAAGTACATGTAGAATAAATTAAAATGCCATCTTTTTTAAGCATCTTATATGCTTGATCAATTAAGTTTCTTTGAATATAAGCACACTCATTTATCTTTTGCATTGACCAAGTATCAATTGCTTCTTTATCTTTTCTAAACATACCTTCTCCAGAACAAGGAGCATCTAAAATGATTTTATCAAAGAAACTTTCAAATTTCATTTTTAAAGGATCACAATTCGTCACAATTGTATTTTTTAAACCAAATCTTTCAATATTACTTGATAAAATAGAAGCACGTAATTTAGAAATATCATTAGCAATCATTAATCCTTCATTAGAAAGACGGCTGGCAACATAACACGTCTTACCTCCAGGAGCACCACACATATCTAAAACATAATCATTTTCTTTAATATCTAAACAAGCTGCTACGCTCATAGCACTTGGTTCTTGAATATAATAAAGTCCACACATAAAATAAGGACTTTTCCCTAATGGATAATGAAGATAATCAAAATAATAACCACCATCTACATAAGGATGTTTTTCTATATATTGATGATTTAAATGATTTAAAACATCCTTTTTTAAAGGATTTAAATAAAATCCTTTAACTTCATTTTCATTTAAAGAATTAATAAAAGCATCAAAATCATCTTTTAATAATTCTTTCATTCGTTTAATAAATAATTCATTCATTATTTTTTCCCCTCAATAAAATAAGTTGCTTCCATATCGGCAACACTTAATGCAAAAGCAATAGGAAACATTTCAAAAGCTTTTCCAACATTTCTAGCATCTTCATTTCCAGAAAAGCCCATATGATATCTAATCGCAAAAGCTTCTTCTCTTGTAAGACGCATATAACCACTAATCATATAAACACTTTTTTCACCATGACCATAAGGCAATTGATCATCATATTCATAGTTTGGTACTTGAATCCATTGACCATCTTTTTTAACATTACGTGTTCCCTTTTTATAACAATTAATTTTACATAAATCATGTAATAATGAAACAATCGCAATTGTTTCTTCACTATAATTCATTTGATATGTATCTTTCACTCTTTCTCTTTGAAGATAATCTTTCAAACAATCATATACATTTAAACTATGTTCAAGTAATCCACCATCATAGCTTCCATGAAATCGTGCACTGGCAGGTGCTTCAAAGAAATCAGAATGTGGAGATAATAAATATTCAAGAAGTTTTTCACTTCCAGGTCTTTTTATATTTGTTTTATATAATTCTATAAATCTTTCTTTATTTGTCATAAGCATTCCTCTTTTTTTTATATTTTATCGAAAACATGCTTTTTCTTCAATAAAAGTATGAAATAAAATATCAAGGACATACTAGAAATGAAAGAAGGAATAAAATGAAAAGATATATTATAACTTTGATACTTTTAATAACTTGTACTTTTACTTTAACAGGCTGTAGAAATCAAACAACTGATAGTGGTTTTAAAGAAAACGTAGAAATTGCTTGGGATGATGTAAAAGATGATTTTGATCAGATAGATCAAGATGTTGAAAATGATACTTCTAAACAAGATGTTAAAGCCTTAACACAAACAATTTTAGATGGTTATGATAAAATTAAAGAAGGAATTACTCAAGATAATCAAGAAGAAGCTAAAAAAGTTTATGAAGCTGCGAGTCGATTAGAGTATATAGAAAAAAATACGGATCAAAAGTTATCAAGTGAAGAAAAAGAAATTTTAGAATTAGGAAAGAAAACGAAAACATTGATGATGTATTATTATGGAAATGGGGAAGGTGTTTTTCAAGATGCTGTAGATGATGTAGAAAATGGGATTGATCGTGTAAAAAAATTCACAGAAGAAAAATGGAATGCTTTTAAAGATAAATTAGAGTAGGGAATACTCTTTTTTTTATTTTTTGCTTGTTTTATAATAAAGGTCTTGTTATAATGATAAGGCACACAAGCCCGAATGGCGAAATTGGTAGACGCAGCAGACTCAAAATCTGCCGGTGTAACAGCTGTACCGGTTCGAGTCCGGTTTCGGGCACCATACTTGCGGGTGTAGTTCAATGGTAGAACTTCAGCCTTCCAAGCTGACTACGTGGGTTCGATTCCCATCACCCGCTCCAAGTGATGATAACATCTCTAATGAGATGTTTTTATTATATTTAAAACAAATGGTTGACAGATGATAACAATTTGTATACAATGTAATCACATTTGATATAAATACTGTGAAAAGAAAGAGTAGACGTTGATCTTTAGCGTAGAGATTTCCTGGTAGGTGAAAAGGAAAGTAGAGATTTTTGTTGAATTCATCTTGGAGTAGAGTGTTGAACAGTTTTAAGTAGGCATCTCCGGTTACACCCGTTAAAGTGGAAGAGTATGATTGTACTCGATGAGGTTAGTATAGTAATATACTAATAAACAAAGGTGGTATCACGAAGCGATAGCTCTCGTCCTTAGAGGATGAGAGCTTTTTTATTTATATCAAGGGAAATGAAGAAAAGGGGACAAGTAATATGATTATTGTAATGAAATCAACAGCATCTAAAGAAGATGTAGAAAAAGTATCAGGATCAGTAGAAAAATTAGGGTTAAGAGTAAATGTTGTAAATGGGGCAACACAATCAGTTATTGGAATTATTGGAGATACAACAAAAGTAGATCCAGAATCAATTGAAGTTGATCCAGCTGTAGAAAAAGTCATGCATGTATCAGAACCATATAAATTAGCTAATAGAGCTTTCCATCCAGAAG
>NZ_JAJDKA010000102.1:0-3664 GCF_020589945.1 Faecalibacillus sp. MSK20_93
GGATCAGGAAATACTTGGTACTATGTAGACGCAGATGGAAAAATGGTAACAGGATTCCAAACGATTGCAGGAGCTAAATATTACTTTGCAGAAAGCGGATTAATGCAAACAGGATGGTTTAAAATCAATGGTGAATATTACTATGCAGCTTCAAGTGGCGTAATTAGTGCCCAATGGGTAAAATCAGGAAATAACTGGTATTATGTTGACGCTAATGGAAAGATGGTTACAGGAGTTTATAAAATCAATACAGTAGTTTATCGTTTTGATGCTAATGGTGTTTGGCTAGGATAATTTAATTCATTACAATTTAGTAGAAAGCAGCTCAGAAATATTTATTATATTATTTTTGAGCTGTTATATTTATAATTCAAGATATGAATGATTTATTGTTGTAAAGGTTAATTTAATATATACTTATTATGTATATATTTAATAGAAAGGAATTTTTTATACAAAAAGATTTGTGTAAAAAAGTAGTAGAAATTTAAATGGTAGAAACAAGTGTTATTATGGCAACTTATAAAGAAAGCATAGAATGTTTAAAACAGTCCATAGAATCAATTATTAATCAAACATATAATGATTTTGAATTTATTATTATTTTAGATAATCCAGATAATAAAGAACATATAGCATTTATAAATGATTATGTATGTAAGGATGAACGTATTAAATTCTATATAAATGATAAAAATATGGGGCTAACAAATACTTTAAATAGAGGACTTGAACTTGCTGAAGGAAAATATATTTGTAGAATGGATGCAGATGATATTTCTGAATTATATAGAATGGAACATCAAAAGAAGTATTTGGAAGAAAATGATTTTGATTTAATAGGTGGAATTTCACAAATGATCGATGAAGATGGAAATACTATTTATTCAATAAAAAAAGTTCCAACTGATTTTAAAAAGATAAAAAAATGTATTAAATATAATCAAGTTATTTCTCATCCAACATGGTTTGGTAAAAAAGAAGTATTTGATAAGTTAAATGGCTATAGAAATATGCCACTTTGTGAAGACTATGACTTTACATTAAGAGCAATACTTCAAGGATTTAAAATTTCTAATGTGAATGAATGTGTTTTAAAATATAGAATGACAAAGGATAGTATATCAAGATCAAATTTATTTGAACAATATTTATTTGCTAGATACATTACTAGACAATATAGTGAAGGAAAAGTAAGTGAAGTAGAAGAAGCTAAGGCGTATGTAAAGAAGAATTTAAGTGATAAAAATGCAAAGCATTATTTAAAAGGAAATGAGAGATTTAATAATGCATTAAATAACTTAGAAGAGAAACAATATATTCAATTTATAGCAAATGGTATTGCATTACTTTTTACTTCTAAATATTATCTTGATAAAATATTTAGATTTGTAATGGTTTATTTAAACTCATAATATATTAGTAGAATATTGATTAAAAAATTGGGTAGTAATACAAAAAAGTATTACTACTTTTTTGTATTTGAGTAGGGAAAAGGGGTGTTTGGTTTGAAAATATATAAACGAATATTTATGTGTAATATACTGTAGATAGGGAGGGAAGAACATAAGAAAAGTATTTTTAAAAGTAATGTGTATTACTATGTTATCTCTAGTTATGTCAATAACTATGTTATCATCAGTAAGCGCAAAAGAAGCGAGTATTGAATATCAGGGAGTATGGACTGATTATGCAGCTAAGGAATATGTTGCTGGTGATGGAACAAAGGAATCTCCATATTTAATTAAAGATGCTTCTGAATTAGCTTTATTAGCAAAAAATGTTAATGAAAAGGAAGAAAAAGATAAATATTATTAATCAATTTCTGATATTGATTTATCTGGACATTTTTGGAATCCAATTGGGGATGTAAAAAGAAAGCTAAATGTTTTTTATGGTGGAAATTATTTCTATGGCGTATTTGAAGGGAATAATCATACCATTAAAAATCTAAACATTATACAGAGTAATCCTAATGATGATAATTACTATTATGGATTATTTGCGTGGAATTCTGGAACAATTCAGAATTTAAATATAATAAACGCTAATATTGATTGTGATAGAGTTTCATATATTGGTGGAATTGCTAGTGTAAATGAAGGAGATATTAATCAGTGTTCGTTTGATGGCTCTGTTAGTGTAAGTAATGATGTAGGAGATATTGCTGGAATAGTAGGAAGACAAGTGAATGGCAGAACAGTAAATCATTGCAAAAATAAAGCACAGATAAAGGCAACAACTCAAGATTGTGATTATCTTGGAGGTATTTTAGGATTTAATGAAGACGGATATATTAAAGACTGTGTAAATGAAGGAGAGATTATTGGAAATAATCAAATTGGAGGAATTGCCGGAGAAAATGATGGATTTGATGGACATGGCTATATAGAACGATGTATAAATTTAGGTAACATTAAGGGAAACGAGATTATTGGAGGAATTACTGGAGAAAATCATAGAACAGCATCTATAATAAATTGTGAAAATATAGGGCATATAACAGGAAATGAGTATGCTGGAGGAATTTCAGGTGCTGCTGGCGTATTAGAAAAAGACAAAAAAGAAATAAGATATTGTATTAATATAGGAAAAATAGAATGTAATTCATATGGAAATGCAATTGTAGGAGCACTATATGCAGCATCTAGTGGTGTAATTACAGCTCAATGGGTAAAATCAGGAAATAACTGGTATTATGTAGACGTTGAAGGTAAGATGGTCACAGGAGATTATGAAATTAATGGAGTAGTTAATCATTTTGATGCTAATGGTGTTTGGATCAATTAAAAATTTAACCAGAAGACAGAGAATCTCTGCTTCTGGTTTTCTATTTTTTATAGATTATAACTAGTTTATTTTTTTGTATTTGTTATAATGTCAATTGTAAGACAAGAGGGGGATTGTATGAAAAAAGGTAAATTATTAAATATTGCTTTATCAATAGCGTTTATTAATATTTTATTTGTATGTTTTTCGATTATAAATGTTAATGCGGAAGAAGATACAGATACATTAAATACAAGTGATGGGTCGACTGTAATGGAATCTGGTTGGACGAATAAAGAGAATCAATGGTATTATTATGATCATGGTGAAAAGAAAACAGGATGGTTACATACGGATTATTGGTACTATTTAGATCAAGATGGAAAAATGGTGACAGGGTTAGCTTCTGTAGGAAATCAACAATATTACTTTAATCAATCAGGGGCCATGCAAACAGGATGGATCCAAGCAGATGGAACATACTATTATGCAAATAATAGTGGATATATTCAAAAAGGTTGGTTGCATAAAGGGCCTTGGTATTATTTAGACCAAGATGGAAAAATGGTCACAGGGTTAGCTTCTGTAGGAAATCAACAATATTATTTTGACCAATCAGGAGCTATGCAAACAGGATGGATCCAAGCAGATGGAACATACTATTATGCAAATAATAGTGGATATATTCAAAAAGGTTGGTTGCATAAAGGGCCTTGGTATTATTTAGACCAAGATGGAAAAATGGTCACAGGGTTAGCTTCTGTAGGAAATCAACAATATTATTTTGACCAATCAGGAGCTATGCAAACAGGATGGATCCAAGCAGATGGAACATACTATTATGCAAATAATAGTGGCTATATTCAAACAGGATGGTTGCATAAAGGATCATGGT
>NZ_JAJDKA010000103.1:0-3632 GCF_020589945.1 Faecalibacillus sp. MSK20_93
GGATAAAGAATAAGTAAATAGTTTATCATAGATAATTACTGAAAATTCAAAATATTACCAACAAATTTTTATAAAAATCTCTCATTCTTTATCCATTTGATATTATAAGCAGGCAGGTCGATATGATCTGTCTTTTTTTGTTGGAGGAATATATGTATTTAAACAAATGGGTATTCAAGCCATAGGACAATCGAAAGATTGTCCTTTTTGCATTTAATAAACAAAAGAAGTAGGGCAATGTTTGAAACTTGCATTGCAAACAATAAATAACAGGAGAAAAAGTAAAATGAAAAATAAACTTTCTAAACTATATAAGATTTTTTTAGCAGTAGGAATGGTATTTTCAATGTGTTTCAATACGCTTGGAATGAGTGTCGTAAATGCTTATGATCCATCCGTTCCTAAAGAATTTACAAGAGTGAAAAATATCAAGTATCCAGAATGGTGGGGCAGAAAGATTCCATCCATTGCTTCATGGTCAACATATTCATGTAAATACGATGGCAAATGGGCTTTCTGTTTGGAAGCAGAAAAGAAGACACCTGCAAGCGGTAAATATCCTGCACAGGTCATTGAAAATAATGAAAACGTAAGAAAGCTTCTCTACTATGGCTTTGGAGGTCCAGCAGCCTATGGTGAATTTGCTGCGGATGCAGATCTAAAGACAGCTATCTGTCCAGATGATCCACTTACAAATGATGATATCAAATATCTTTTGACACATATCTTTTTAAGTGGTGCTTATTCAGGACAATGGAAAGGATTTGATGAAAACTTGTTCAACCAAACATTCGGAAGTAATTATGGTACAAATATCATGAACATCTATCGTCGAATCATTTCATTGCCAGATCCAGGTAATGGTGTTTCTTGGGAAGGCAACAAGTCAGGAAACAGAGCATTGTTTAAAGCAAGCTATGATAAGACAAATAAGCAACAAGTTACAAATATTGTGAAATTAAATGGTGCTTCATCTGCTGAAGTGAATATCCCATTGGCTTCAAATGTGACAATTCACATTGCTGGAACTTCTGCAAGACAAACAGGTGGTACTGCAAAAGTTTATGGCGGACAAAGCTTTTATTTTACAGCGCCATGTCAAAATTCACCATCAAATTTTGTGAGTGACAATGTATGCGGAAGCGGATGTGAACGATTTACAGCGTTAGCTATTCATGATGGAGGTGCAGGAACTCAGGCACAAGGAACTTGGAATATGGATCCTGATGATGCACGTCTATATTTAAATATTGAATGGCTTGATTTTGGCTCTTTGGAATTAACTAAAAAGAATACAAATCAAGATCTTATTGATGGTGCAAAATTCAATATCAAATCTGTTTCATATGACGGTTATAACGAAAATACCGTTGTAAAAAATGGAAAGATCAAAGTGAATGATCTATTGGTTGGAACTTATGAAGTCAAGGAAACAGAAGCACCTCATGGATATCTTTTAAATACAGATACTTTTACAGTCAAAGTAGAAAAAGATAAGACAACAGTATTGAGTGTTACAGATGATGAACCTAAAGGAAATATTGACTTCCAAAAAGAAATCGATGCTTCTAAAACAAATGGTCTAAAAGGTGATGCTACTGCTGAAGGTGTTACTTTTGAATTACATGCAAGTGAAAAGATTACAAATCAGGCTGGAACAAAAACTTACTATGAAAAAGGTGCACTGGTATCAAGTAAAAAAACAGATGCCAATGGAAAGATTGCTTGGAGTGAATTGCCATTAGGAAAATATTACATTCAAGAATCAAAGACAAATGATTCATTGGTCTTCAATAATGCAAAGATCAGTGTATCAATTGATTATGAAGGACAAACAGTTTCAAAAGTATCAAGAAGTGCAAAAGGTACTAACAGAGTGAATATGCAAAAGATCCAAGTTTTCAAGTCAGGAGAAAAAGACAGTATTTCAGGTCTTGTAAAAGGATTACAAGGAGCAGAGTTCACGTTCAAATTGTACAGTGAAGTTAACCATGTTGGATGGGACAATGCTACAACTTATGCAGTCATCACAACTGATACAAATGGTAAAGCAAATACGCCATATCTTCCTTATGGAAAATATATCGTCAAAGAAACAAAGACTCCTAAGGAGTATATTACAGCACCAGATTTCACAATTTCAGTAACAGATGATTACAGTGAATATAAAGATGTTGAACAGGTAAAACGTGTCAATGTGAATAACCGAACATTTTCGTCACAACTTAAAATTATTAAATTAGATGCCGAATCAGGAAAGAAAGTCACATTAAATGGTGCATCATTTAAAATCAAAGACTCAAAAGGAAACTATGTTGTACAAAAAGTTGGCGGTAAAAAATATGACACATTTACAACCAATTCTAAAAACGTTGTTACAGTAAAAGACAGCGAAGAAGGAACAGTAACACTTCCTTTACAGTTAGACGCGGGAGATTATTCTATCGAAGAAGTAGAAACACCTAAAGGCTTCTTGCAACTAGAACAACCTGTGAAATTCACAATTACAAATACAAGAGATTATGACAAGGATGAGGATGAAGATCCAATTCTAACTGTGAAAGTTAAAAATGCACAGCCAAAAGGAAAAATCATTTTAACAAAGACAGACAAGGCTACAAATGAAGCACTAGCTGATGTTGAATATGAATTAACTGCCAAAGAAAACATCTATAGTGCAGTTGATGGTACTTTACGCTATGCAAAAGGAGCTACTGTTGCCAAAGGAAAAACAGATGCCAATGGAAAACTTGTCATTGATTCGCTATTCATGGGCAAATATGAATTAAAAGAAACTTTAACAAATGAAGGATATGTGCTTTCAGCAAAAGTACATCAAATCAATCTTGAACAAAAAGATTTAACAACTAAAGAATATGTCATTACAAAGAATGTAACGAACATTGCACCTCATGGTGAAATCCATGTACAAAAAAGAGACAGAGATACATTAGAAGATCTTTCAGGTGTTACTTTCCAATTGACAGCAAAAGAAGACATCTATTCACTTGATGGAAGAAATACACTTCTTTATAAAAAAGGTGAAGCTGTCTCAATGGATATTTCAGAAAACGGATATTATGTGACTAATGAATTAGGTGAAATTCATATTTCAGGATTACCTCTTGGAAAATATGAGTTGAAAGAAGTTCAAGAATTAGAAGGCTATGTTAAAAACAATAAGGTCTATGACATTGATTTAAGCTATGACCATAGCGATAAGATTATCTATTCAAAAGAACTTGATGTTCTTAATAAAAAGACAGCAACTGAAATTTCAAAAGTTGATGCAACTAATGAAAAAGAACTTGAAGGTGCAAAACTTTCATTAAGAGATGAAGAAGGAAATGTTGTGGAAGAATGGACATCAACAAAAGATGTTCACATTATCAGAGGTCTTGTATCAGGTAAAAAATATATCTTGCATGAAGAACTTGCACCATTAGGATATGCAACAGCAAGTGATGTAACATTTACAGTAAATGAAGATGGAAGTGTGACTAAAGTTAAAATGAAAGATGAAATCACAAAGGTAGATATTTCAAAAGTAGATGCAACAACTGGAAAAGAAATTGAAGGAGCTAAACTTACCTTAAAAGACAAGGAAACAGGTGAAGTAGTTGAATCATGGA
>NZ_JAJDKA010000104.1:0-3099 GCF_020589945.1 Faecalibacillus sp. MSK20_93
TCTATGATGGAAATGCAAGTTTAGTAAGTGGATGGTATAAATACTATGGTAAATGTTATTATTTAGATGCTAATGATGAAGCATATCCGTATGCTGCCATTACTAATCAAGTAAGAGAAATCAATGGTGTTAAATATACTTTTGATGAAAATGGTGCTATTAAAACAGGCTGGATGTTAGATGGTAATGATTGGCATTACTATGATCAAAATGGAAATAAATGCACAGGTTGGGTTTATGTTAAAAATCAATGGTATTTATTAAACGATGCAGGTGTCATGCAAACCGGATGGCAAAGAGTTTCTGGTAAATGGTATTATTTAGATGAATCAGGTCAAGGGTATATGTACACGGGTTGGCTTGATTTGAATGGTCAATGGTATTACCTAAATGCGTATGGTAGTATGTTAACAGGCTGGATAAATGTAAAAGGAACTTGGTATTATATGGATGCAAGTGGGGCAATGTGCACAGGTTGGAAGCAAATTGCTGGAACTTGGTATTATTTACATTCAGGTGGAAATATGGCTATTGGATGGTTGAAAGATAACAATCAATGGTATTATTTAAATTCATCTGGAGCAATGTTACATGATACGTATTTTGAAGCATTTTATTTTACTTCTAGTGGGGCTTTAAGAAGCGATAGTGTTTATGATTCAATGACAAGTAGAGCAAGCGGATACAGTAGTGCTACTAATTATTTGATTTTAGTTGATACAGCTAATTGTCGAGTAGCTATTTATCAAGGTTCTGTAAATAATTGGAACAATATTCATTATTATAGTTGTGCCCCAGGTAAAGCTTCAACACCTACAGTTAAAGGTGAATTTACAGTTGGAATAAGAGGATATTATTTTGACTCAGGATCATCTAGATGTTTCTGGTATACACAATTTAAAGGAAACTATTTATTCCATAGTACTCTTTATAATAAAAATGGTACAATTCAAGATAATAGAACAGGAATTCCATTATCACATGGTTGTGTAAGACTTGAAATACAATATGCTAAATGGATTTATGATAATATTCCTTCAGGAACAAAAGTAGTAGTATATTAATGTGAATTTGATGAGGATACTTAGAGTATCCTCGTTTTTTTTATATATTCTTGAAAAGAAATGGCTTACATGGTTAAATGAATATAAGGAGGGAAATCATGAAAAAGAAATTATTTATTGTATCACTTGTTCTTTCAATGTGTTTTTCTATGTTAAGTATAGTCAATGTACAAGCAAAAGAAACAATTAGAGAAGATCATTATGTAAATCCTATTTATAAAGATGTAAAAAGTAGTGTTGTTCATCATGATATTCAAACATATAGTTTAGAAGATGTTGAATATACAAGTGATCAAGAAAAACTTGTAAAGATATTTAGAGAAAAATTAATTAATAGAGAAAGTAATATTGTTCTTTATTATCATTGTGATGAAGAAATTACACAAGAATTTTTTTCTAATTTAGTACATCAGTTGTTTCAAAAGGCCATCAAACATACTGGTAATGGAAAAGAAGGAGACTATCTTAAATGGCACTGTCAAGGGTGGACAGTAAAAGCATCCATATCTGTAAATTCTAATAAGGGATATGATTTAAATATTTTTTATGATGTATCTTATTTATCTAGTTTAGAACAGGAAGAAAAAGTAGATGAAGAAGTCTCTAATTTATTGAAGTCATTAGATTTATCAAATAAGACAGACTATCAAAAAGTAAAAGCAATCTATGATTATATATGTTCAAATGTTACATATGATCATGATAACTTAAATGATAAATCCTATTCATTAAAATATACAGCTTATGCAGCTTTGATCAATAAAACAGCAGTATGCCAAGGATATGCATCGTTATTTTATCGCTTAGCATTAGATGCAGGTGTAGATACAAGAGTTATTTCAGGTGAAGCAGGGGGACCACATGCTTGGAATATCGTTAAATTAAATGGTAAATATTATAATCTTGATAGTACATGGGATGCAGGAAGAAGTACATATGCTTATTTCTTAAAAAATACAAATGATTTTGATGATCATGTAAGAGATAATGACTATCAATCAAATGAGTTTATTGAAGAATATCCAATGTGGGATGAATCTTATACAGAAATTGATTGTAATAAATATGGTCATAATTATAGTGAACCTATATATAAGTGGTCTGTAGATAATATGACAGTCACAGCTCAAAGAGTATGTGCAAATAATTATGAACATGTTGAAGAAGAAACCGTTACAGCTCAAAAAATTGTTAAAGATCCAACATGTACAGAAAATGGAATAATTACTTATATAGCTAATTTCAAAAATAATGCATTTAAGCCACAAACAAAAATAGTAGATGACAAAAAAGCAACAGGGCATAAAGTAGTTGTTGATCAAGGTAAAAAAGCAACATGTACAGAAGATGGATTAACAGAAGGAAAACATTGTTCTGTATGCAACGAAGTCATCAAAAAACAAGAAGTGATTCCATCAACAGGGCATAAAGTAGTTGTTGATCAAGGTAAAAAAGCAACATGTACAGAAGATGGATTAACAGAAGGAAAACATTGTTCTGTATGTAAAGAAGTCATCAAAAAACAAGAAGTGATTCCAGCAACAGGGCATAAAGTAGTTGTTGATCAAGCTAAGGAAGCAACATGTACAAATACAGGTTTAACAGAAGGAATACATTGTTCAATATGTAATAAGATTATTAAAAAACAAGGAATCATTCCAGCTTTAGGACATGATTTTAAAGATGGAGTATGTACAAGATGTCATAATCAACTAAAAGGACAATGGAAACAATCAGGGAACAAATGGTGGTATCAATATGAAGATGGAACATATCCAAAAAATGAATTCATTACAATAGATAATAAACTCTATAGATTTGATCAATATGGATATATGCAAACAGGATGGTTCAGGGTCAATAATGAAGATTACTATGCTACATCTAGTGGAGCTATCAAAGCACAATGGGTAGGATCAGGAAATAACTGGTACTATGTAGACGCTGATGGAAAAATGATAACAGGATTCCAAACAATTTCAGGAGCTAAATATTACTTTGCAAGTAGTGGATTAATGCAAACAGGATGGTTCAA
>NZ_JAJDKA010000105.1:0-3084 GCF_020589945.1 Faecalibacillus sp. MSK20_93
ATCCTTTAATAGCCTTATCTAAATCATCATAAGCCTTATCAACTTGTTCTTGAGTGGCAGTTTTATTTTCTAAAACTTTTAATGCCTTATTATAAGAAGTTTTTAAATCATTCCATGAATCTACTGTATAATCAGCTTCGTTTAATTTTTGTACTTCTTCTATTAATCTTGATAAATCAGTAGTATCAGCTGCATTTTTTAATGCATCGATAGCATTTCTTAAATTTGTTTCTACAGTTGTAGTATCAGTAGTACCTTTAACATATTCCTTTTGACCAGCGATTAAAGCATCAACCATATTAGACACTAAAACGGAAGACTTACCGCTTATATCTAATTCTTCAGCTTCATTAATCATATCTCTTAAAGTGTTATCTTCTTGTGGTTGTTCATAAGCAAATTTTACTTCAGAAACTTGATACCAATAACCTGGTTTAGCTACAGTTAAACGGACTCTGACATATTTTACTGCTGTTTTTTCAAATGTTGCTGTGTAATCTAAATCATTTTCCGTAATTGATCCAACTTTAGTCCATGTTTCACCATCTAATGAAACTTCAATATCTGCACCTTTTAAAGCATCAGCACCTACATTAGAAGGTTGAATAACTTGAACACTTGTCATGTTGACAGCTGTAGGAAAAGTAAATTTAAATTCTTTATCCGCTGCTTGTTCTTGTCCAAACCAGCACTTAGTATTCAAATCGTTATCTAACATTTTTTCATAACTATATTCTTTAGTTGGATACCATTGATTCTTTTCGTAATAGTTATCTGTAGCGGTAATTGTTGGAATGTTTCCATCAGGTTTTACTAAGTTTGATTTAGCAGTTTTAATTGCTTCATAAGCTCCTTTAGCAGTCTCAGCATTTAAAGTATCGCTAGATAATAATGCTTTACCAGCATCTACAGCTTGTTTATATGCTTCATATCCACCAACATAATCATCTTGTTTTAGTGGATATGTACTTTGTACATATAATGAATAATATTCTATTTTAACTGCTTTTGCTTTAGCTTCGATAAGTTCATCATATACTTCATCTACTTCTGCCTGTGTTGCATCAGTTTTATCATTAATAGCTTTAGCAGCTATTAATGCTGTTTTATATTCACTAAATGTTTCATTGATATAATCTTTTTCTTTTAATGCATTTGTTACTTCATTATTTAAAGCTGCTTTATCTGTATATAATTCATAAGTAAATACATAAACAGCACCTTCTTTAGTATAAGTACCAGTAATTGGTTTATTATCAATTACACGATATCCATAAATAGGATCTGCACTAAATTCAAATTTTTCACCAACTGTTCCGTATTTAATTACTTCATGTTTTAATTCTTGATTGTTTTCATCTACGAAACGAATAGTAATTTTACCTAAATCACCCGCTGTTAAGAATTCCCCAACATCTGGTAATGTAGATCCTTTTTCAAATCCAGCAACATTACCTAATTTAGTATAATTTTCTTGGAAACTATCAAAATCAGTAATTGAATTACTACTTGTATTCCATGATTTAGAAGCTAATGCACGTAACTCATCAGCAATATCTTCAGTAATTACATCTTCACTACATAAATTTGGATTATCACACCAAATTGCCAATGAAGCACCCTTGATAAAATCAGAACCATCATTTACAGCTGGATTTCCTTGGAATTTTCCAGGTGACCATTCATTATAGATTTTACGATCTGCATTTAAGTTATCAAATGAATGTTGTTCTCTGCCATCTGTAGGTTTACTATTACGTAATACATAATAGAAAAAGCTTGCATTGATATTGTAAATTGTATCATGGCCTTTATTAATGAATGTTTGTAAATTTGCAATACTTGAATTCCATGACATTTGTGACCAGAAATCAATTCCAATATAGTCATGCATTTTTATTTTTTGTGCACCTTCATAAGAATTTTCACCATAATAAACACCATCATTCCAAATTCTTGGTGTAAATCCACGATTATGTACATATTCTGCTAAATCATTGATATATCCAGCAATTACATCTTTCCAAATATATCCTTGACCATATTTTTTAACTGCATATGAATTTAATACACTCTTATATTCTGTAGTAAATGGTGCACGGTCAAACTCCATATACTCATCGCCACCAATATGGAAATCAGTACATCCTTCAAATAGATCCATATATTCATCATATAAACTACGAATATATGCAATAGCTTCAGGATTAGTAACATCTAAACCAGATTTATAATGATTTCCACTAGTATTAACTTGCCCATATTCTGGATGAGCTTTTAAAATTTGATCAACATGACCTGGACTATCAAATGATGGAATAACATTAATACCATATTTTTTAGCTTCTGCTAATATTTCTCTCACTTCTGTCTTTGTTAAATATTGATCAGAAACGATAGATGGATCTGTTTCACATTCAATTCTAAATCCCATATTTTCAGAAAAATGAATTTGAAGAGCATTCATTTTCATATATGACATTTCTCTAATTTGACGAATAAACCAATCTTTAGAAATATATTTTCTAGCACAATCGACATGTACTCTGCGTTCTGCAACATTTGGATAATCTACGATTTCACCGTAAACTAATCCATCGTTAGTAATAATCAAATTTTGGATTGTTCTTAATCCGTGCATAATAGCATTTTCACTAGCACCAGTTAAACGAACTCCATTTTCTCCAATAGTGATTTTATATGCTTCTTTACTATTAGAGCTACTAGTAATTGAACTTGTTTGATCAATATCAATCAAAATATCTCCATAACTCACATCTTTTTCTTGAGCATAAACCATTGCTAACGGAGATGAAATAATTTCTTTTTCAACAAATTCTGAATTTACTAATTTTACCACTTCTTGTAATCTTGCATTTTCGATATTAGTTTGATTTGCTAAAACAGCTAATCGACTATCGTCAGTCATTTTCCAAACTTTATGGCTACTATCTGCTTTGTAAGATTGAAGAATAGGATTTGTTAATGCTTGTAATTGTTGATCTGTAAGGTTTGAAATACTGTCGCTAGATGTTGTTGCAACATTGCCTTTAGCTAAAACTGCCTGAAAACCGACTGCTTGAC
>NZ_JAJDKA010000106.1:0-3030 GCF_020589945.1 Faecalibacillus sp. MSK20_93
AAGAAATGGTTTAAATGTAGTTCTAAAAAATATAGTGATAACTTCTAAAGACGGGTTTTTTAAAAAAATAGTAGAAAATAGTGTAAGCGCTAACGATATGATGAAATGGGAATTATTAGAAAAATAAAGGAAAAATTAATGCATCTTATACAAGAAATCAACGTTGTAATAGTTGCTTTTGTGAAGTTTTTGACTTATAATAATGGCATAAAAGCTATTTACAAGGAGGAATATTAATAAAATGGCAGTAAAAGTAGCAATTAACGGATTTGGACGTATCGGACGTCTAGCATTCAGACAAATGTTTAATGCAGAAGGATATGAAGTTGTAGCAATCAACGATTTAACTAATCCTAAAATGTTAGCACACTTATTAAAATATGATTCAGCACAAGGTAAATATGCATTAGCTGATACAGTAGAAGCTGGTGAAGATTCAATCACAGTTGATGGAAAAGAAATCAAAATCTACGCTAAAGCTAACGCAGCTGAATTACCATGGGGAGAAATCGGTGTAGACGTAGTATTAGAATGTACTGGATTCTATGTATCTAAAGCTAAATCTCAAGCTCATATCGATGCTGGAGCTAAAAAAGTTGTTATCTCAGCACCTGCTGGAAATGACTTACCAACAATCGTATTCGGTGTAAACGAAGGTACTTTAAAAGCTTCTGACACTATCATCTCAGCAGCTTCATGTACAACTAACTGTTTAGCACCAATGGCTAACGCTTTAAATAATTTAGCACCAATCAAATCTGGTATCATGTTAACAGTACATGCTTACACTGGAGATCAAATGGTATTAGATGGACCTCATAGAAAAGGTGACTTAAGAAGAGCTCGTGCAGCTGCAGTTAACATCGTTCCTAACTCAACAGGTGCTGCAAAAGCAATCGGATTAGTAATCCCAGAATTAAATGGTAAATTAATTGGTTCTGCACAACGTGTACCAGTTCCAACTGGATCTACAACTATCTTAACTTCAGTTGTTGAAGGTGAAGTTACAGTTGAAGAAGTAAATGCAGCTATGAAAGCAGCAACTACTCCATCATTCGGATATACTGAAGAACCATTAGTATCTTCTGATATCGTAGGAATCACTTACGGATCATTATTCGATGCAACTCAAACTATGGTTAAACCATTAGACAACGGAACTACAGAAGTTCAAACAGTTGCTTGGTATGACAACGAAAACTCATACACTTCTAACATGGTTAGAACTATTAAATATTTTGCTGAATTAGCTTAATCTAGCGAAAATATGCTAAATAAAAAAGGGTTTCAAGATAGAAGAAGCCCTTTTTTGTTCTTTAACTCGTAAATCAATTTTGATTTACGAGTTTTTTCTTTTATAGAGAATATTTTGTAAAACAATAAAAAACAATAATTCTAATGTATAATTAGATAAATACTATTCTTATTGAAATATATGATTTGTTAATAAGATAAGTGTATTGTTTAAAATATAAAAGAAGTAAAAGATATGTAACTAAGAAAATTTAAAGAGATTGTTATTAAATTTATGTAAATAGAGTATTTTATTGAATTATTTTACAATAAGTATTGACTGTGGAGCCACTCCATAGTGTTCAATGATGTTGAAAGGAGGAAAGGTAATATGAAAACAAATGAATTAGAAAAAGAAATAGGCCTTTCAAAGTATACAATTCGATATTATGAAAAGGAGGGGCTTATTCAACCTAAAAGGGAGGAAAATGGTTATCGTGATTATGATGATGAAACAGTCCAAAAATTGAAAATTATTAAATTTTTGAGAAATCTACAAATTTCTGTTGATGATATCAAGGCGATATTAGAAGGTGAATTGGATTTTAGGCATTGTTTAAAAATCAATCAAGTGAACATGCAAAAACAAATAGAAAGTATGAATGAAATCAAAGATACAATAGATGATTACTATGATAAAGATTTACCTTTAATAGAAGAATTAAGTGAAATTAAAAATAATAATAATAAAATGGGGTTAGGCTTTCGAAAAACTACTTCAACAGTTTCATTAGGGAGAAAAATTACACCAGAACTTGCAAGAAGACAATTAATTATTACTTTTATAGGGGCTATTGTAGTTGCTGGGTCATTTGCTAGAATGCCATATGATTTAGGCAATATGAGAATTTTAGTAGGTATATTATTTTTTATAGTGACATTTATGTTAATGATAGCATTTTCTTTCAAACAAACATCTGCAATGATGTTAGATAATACGCTTAACCAATCTGTAGAGTTTTTAAGTGATGGTATTTACTATTATCAATTTGATGGGCCAATGAACAATTTTAAATATTTCTTTGCAGTTGTTTTTAATAAAAAACATCAATTTATGCATAAATGTTTATATGAAGATATTGAAAAACTTGAAGTTGTAGCTAAGAAAAATTATATGAGTACAGGAAGTCCATTAGCTTATGAAGCTTATGTTTCTGATTTTAATTTCACATTTAAAAATGGACAAACATTTTATTTTTATTGGCCAATGATTTTAAATGATGATGCAAGATATATTGCGATAATTGTAGAAAAGAAAGTAAAACATATTGAAGATCCCTATAATATTCTTTATGCAATGAAACAAGGTATAAATCTTAATGATTATTTAATAGGAAGATTATAATAAAAGTATGCTATAGAAGAGTCGAATTTTAAATTGACTCTTTTGCATTTTTATTAAAAAAACAAATAAAGGGTATATAAAATTTGCTATTTTTGATACTCAAAATAGTTTATAAACACCAAATTATAAAAAAGCATCAAAAAAGACCAATGGAAAAAACATTGATATAAAGGCAGAAAAAGAGGTTAATAGAGAAAAAAATAAAAAAAGGACAAGAAAAAGCTTTACAAAAGGGAGAGAGGATGGTAATATAAATGGGCACTCGACGAGAGAGACGAGTGAGAGGACATTGAAAACTGAACAGGAAAGAATAAAACACAACGTCAATTAAGTTTAAAAAAAAGAGCTAAACAGACCAAAGTTGTCTGAAGAGATAGAAGGACAATGGAGAG
>NZ_JAJDKA010000107.1:0-3003 GCF_020589945.1 Faecalibacillus sp. MSK20_93
TAACGGGCTCGAACCGCTGACCCTCTGCTTGTAAGGCAGATGCTCTCCCAACTGAGCTAAGCCTCCTTGACTAATGCCCATTTATAATAACACCTCTATATCTTTACGTCAACAGTTTTTTGTAATTTTTTTTATTTTTTTGTTAAATTTATTTTTTTACCTATTCTATTTCTTTTTTCACCTTTTTATTATGTTATTATTTGTTATAATAGAATCGTAAAATAAGCAAGATGCTATGGAGGATATAAAAATGAAAGTACTCGTTGCTGGTGGTGCTGGTTATATTGGCAGTCACATCTGTGTTGAGTTATTACAAGCTAATCATGAAGTAATCGTAATTGATGACTTTTCTAACTCTAAACCAGAAGTTTTAGGATATATTAAGGATATAACTGGAAAAGACGTTAAATTTTATGAATTTAATATTTTAGATGAAAAGAAAACTGAACAAGTTTTTATTGAAAATGAAATTGATGCTGTTATTCACTGTGCTGCTTTTAAAGCTGTTGGTGAATCTGTAGAAAAACCTATTGAATATTATACAAACAATTTAACAACAACTTTAATTGTTGCTAAAATGATGAAAAAATATCATGTCAACAATATTGTTTTTTCATCAAGTGCTACAGTTTATGGAGATCCTGAAGTGGTTCCTCTTACTGAAGATTGTAAATTAGGTGAAACAACAAATCCATATGGAGCAAGTAAAGCAATGATGGAAAGAATTTTAACAGATGTACAACATGCTTGTCCTGAAATGTCAGTTACTTTATTACGCTACTTCAATCCAATTGGTGCCCATGAATCTGGATTACTTGGAGAAGATCCAAAAGGTATTCCAAATAACTTAATGCCTTATATTATGAAAGTAGCTGCTGGAGAACTTCCTTGTTTAGGTGTCTTTGGTGATGATTATGATACACCTGATGGTACAGGTGTACGTGATTATATCCATGTTGTTGACCTTGCTAAAGGACATGTTCTAGCAATTGAAAAATACAACAAACCTGGATTACATATTTGTAACTTAGGAACTGGTCAAGGATATAGTGTTTTAGAACTTGTTCATGCTTTTGAAAGAGTAAATGGTGTTAAAGTAAAATACGAAATCAAACCTCGTCGTGCCGGAGACATTGCTACATGTTATGCAGATCCTACAAGAGCTAAAGAAGAACTTGGTTGGGTTGCTACTAGAGGCATTGATGAAATGTGTAGAGATACATGGAACTTTGCTAAAACAAGAATGAAATAGCCTCTGGCTATTTTTTTTATTGTTTATATAGGTGAAATTTGGTATTATAGAAAAGTATAAAAGGAGGAACTTCTATGGATTTTTTTAAAAAAATCGGGAAAGAAGTGAGCGTCTTTGGGCTTGTATTTGTAGTTTTTATTGCATTATTTGCTTATAGACAAGCAACACATGTTGAACTTTCAACAATTTCCCAAGATAAATTAGAAGAAAAAATCAAAGATAAAGATAGTTTTGTCGTTGTTGTAGGTAGTGATAAGGATAATACGACATTAAATTATAAAAATGTTTGTCTCAAATATTTAGAAAAGAATCATGGTGATAAAATTTACTATGTTAATTTAGCTAAAGAAAATAATGCAACAACATACATTCAAAAAACTTTTAAAACAGATGACGGAACAATTCCTTCAACATTCGTTATGAAAAACGGAAAAGTAAAAGTTCAAAAATCTGGTTCTTTATCATATTATAGAATTGCTGAATTATTTAAATAAAAAGCGAACTCATATTTGAGTTCGTTTTTTATAACAATTCTTTTACTTGTCCATCTTGAACATAGACCCTTGGTACACGTTTAGAAATCAAACATAAAACTTCATAAGAAATCGTATCTAGATCTTTCGCCATACTTTCAAGAGAAATATGTTCACCAAAAATTTCCACTTGATCTCCTATTTTTACATTTTCATCTACTCTAACCATCATTTGATCCATACATACACGTCCTACAATTTCATAATACTTACCATTGATATATACTTTACGTCCTTGATTTTTTCTAATAAAACCATCTGCATAACCAATTGGTAATGTTGCAATGTATTCATCTTCTTTAGCCGTATATGTTAAACCATATCCCACTTGATCTCCTGCTGGTATTTTTTTAATCATTGCTACTTTTGTATAAAGTGACATTACTTGTTTGAATTTTGTTTCTTTTTCACCATTTGGTGAACATCCATACATAGTAATTCCTAATCTTCCCATATTTGATTTTTCATCATGATGATAGGTCATTGCTGCTGAATTACAACAATGAATATATTTGAATTTACAATTACCTATCATTTCATAAAATAAACTTCTTTGTTTTTCAAAAGCAACATCATCTCCATCAGCTGTCGCAAAGTGTGTAAAGATTCCTTCTACATTAAATTTATCAGGATCAACTAGTTTTAATAAAGTTGATAATTCTTCTTTAGACATTAAACCAATACGATGCATTCCTGTATCTAATTTAATATGCACTTTTAATGTTTGTCCCTTATCAATTAAATGATCTAATAATTTTAAATAAGCAACTGAAACCATTGTTAAAGAAATATCATATTTAATAGCTAAATCAATATCTTCTTTACTTGTTGGAATAGCTCCTAAAATCAATATTCCTTTATTAATTCCTAATTCTCTTAACTCAATTGCTTCTTGAAGTGTTGCAACAGCAAACATTTCAATATAATCAATATCCTTTAAAAAACTAGCAACTTCTTTATACCCATGACCATAAGCATCCGCTTTAATCACAGCCATCAACGGTCTTTTAAATTCACTATGTGCTAATTCAACATTATATTTTAAATGGTCTAAATCTACAATTGCATACGTGTCACGCTTTAAATTCATAAAGACACCTCCAAACAATAGTATAATCCAACCCATTTCATAATTCAATTTGAAATCTCTTTATTTTGTCGATTCTAAAGTGAAAAGTTAAATTCCACTTTAGATATGACAAAGTGGATTTTAGTCTT
>NZ_JAJDKA010000108.1:0-2943 GCF_020589945.1 Faecalibacillus sp. MSK20_93
ATCCTTTAATAGCCTTATCTAAATCATCATAAGCCTTATCAACTTGTTCTTGAGTAGCATTACTATCTTCATTAACAATGATTGCTTCTAATAAAGCTTTTTCAAATCTTGACCATGATTCAATAGAATAGTTATTATTTTCTATTTCTTTTGCATCATTAATCTTATTTGTTAGTTTTTCTTTGTTTGAGGTAACTGTATCTCTTAATGCATTGATTGCATTATGTAAATTATTAGTTTCTTCAGTTACATCAACTTTTCCTTCAACATAAGATTTTTGAGCAACAATTAATGCATCAATCATTTCATTTACTGAGCCACTAGATTTACCAGTAATATTTAATGTTTCAGCTTCTAAAATCATATCTTTTAAAGTTGAATCTTCAGGTATTTCTTCTAATTCAAACTTAACTTCTGCAATTTGATACCAGTTCCCCTTACCTTCAGTAAGAACAATTCTAACATATTTAGTCAATGTCTTATCAAAAGTAATAGTTTTTTCAAATGCTGAATTATCTAACGTTCCTACTGTTGTCCAATTTTTTCCATCAGTGGAGATTTGCACATCAGCACCATCAATTATATCTTCACCAGCATTGCTTGGTTGAATGATTTGGATAGAACTAATATTTATTGGACGAGTAAATGTGAATTTAACTTCTTTACCAATTTCTTGGTTGCTATTAAACCAACATTTAGTATTAATATTACCATCAATCATATTATTGTAGTTATTAGATTGATAATAAGTATCAGTTGCTGAAATAGTTGGAACTTTAGCATTAGGTTTAACTAATGATTGCTTAGCTGTTTGAATTGCATTATAAGCTTCTTTAGCTTTTTCAGCAGTTAATCCTTCACTATTAAGTAATGTTTTTCCTGTAGTTACAGCATTTTTATAAGCTTGATATCCACTTGAATAGTCACTTTCATTTAATGGATATGTAACTTCAACATATAATGAATAATATTCCAATTTTACAGCTTTATTTTTAGCATCTTGTAATGCTCTTAATGCGTTATTAACAGCTAATTGTCCACTTGTTTCGTCAAAATATATTTCTTTAGCCATTGTTAATGCTTTATTATAATCAGCTACAGTTTCATTAATATATTCACTTACTGCTAATGGTTCAAATATTTCTTTTTTTAAATCAGTTTTATCACAATGTAATTGATATTTTAAAGTAATTGTCATATTACCGTTATATTTACCATCTAATGGTAAATCTGATTCAATAAAACTATATCCAAATAATTCTTTTGCTTCAAAATGATACTCACTATCATTTAGACCATAGAATACATCATCTGCAGCAATAGTCTTACCAAAATTATCAATATATTTGATAGTAACTGTTGCTGTATCTTCACCCTGGAACACTTCACCCGGAGCAGGTAAAGCCTCATTGAAGCCTGGAGTTCTTCCCAATTTATCAACAGCAGCTTTAAAAACATCATAGTCTGGTTGATTATCGTTCGCGTTCCACATCTTATAAGCTGTTGCACGTGTGCGATGATAGATTTTATCTTCTACTCTTTGTTCACTTTCATAATTTGGATCATCACACCAAACTGCGTAAGAACCACCCATTACATATTCTGGATAAGGTTCTTCAAAAGTTTGTGCTGTTCCGGATAAGTTAGAGAATTTACCAGGATGCCATTCATTATAAATACGATCACCTTCTGGTACTGCATTAGTTTGCCACCACCTAGAAAGTACATAGTACATATAAACATCAGAATAGTTGATTACTTTGTTACCATTAGCAACAAAATCCGCTACCGATGCACAGTTTTCAGGAGCTGCCCAGTAACAAACTTCAATGTCACTATCCAATGTATAACCCTCATAATCACCAAATAATAAACCATCATTCCATGCTCTTGGAGTCATTCCGTTATCTTTAACTATCTTAGAAATATCATTAAAATATGTCATAATTTGTCCGTATTGTTCATTACTAAAACTAGAGAATTTAGCTAAGAACTCATCACCGCCAATATTAAAATGTTTACATCCCGCATCACCAAAGAATTCAATAAATTCAGTCATTAAATTTACTAAGAATTCTCTAGCTTCAGGATTTGTAAAGATATTAAAGCATTGATTTCGTCGATCATCGGTTGGGAATAGTTCTCTACAACTGTAATCAGTTGGCAGATATTGTAAAACTGCTCCCGAGTGACCTGGAGAATCTAAAGAAGGCACGATTTCAATATGATAATCATTAGCAACTTGAATAACATCTAAAATATCTTGTTTACTTAATACATCATCATATTTATATTTAAATCCTTCGATTGCATCTAGAGTATCACTTTGAATTCTAAATCCTTCATTTTCAGAAAAATGAAGTTGAACCGCATTATATTTTTGCCAAGATAAATCTTTGATTTGACGAATTATCCATTCTTTAGAGAATGGTTTACGAGCAATGTCTAAATGCATTGAACGTAATTCAACATCTGGATAATCAATAACAGTTCCTTTCTCTAATATTTTATCATTAATCTTTAACATTTGAATTACTGACATTAAACCATAATAAATACCAATTTCATCTTTAGCGGTTACTGTGATTTTATCAGTAATATCTAATTTGTAGCTTTCAGCTTTTCCTTCTAATTCAGCCACATCCTCCATTCTAACAACAATATCATTAACTACTGCATTTTCTTCTTTACCGAATACTATTATTGGGGCTTTGGATAAAACTCCAGCGGCTTCAAAATTTGAACTAGTTAATTTTAAATCTTTTAATAAAATAGTATTATTTAATGTTTTTTCATTTGCTACTACAAAAATTCGACTATTTTCAGCAAGAGTAAAATCTTGCCCCGCTTCTTTAGTATATTGTTGAACATTTGGATAAGTCATTAATGATGTTGTTGCAACATTGCCTTTAGCTAAAACTGCCTGAAAACCGACTGCTTGAC
>NZ_JAJDKA010000011.1:0-62478 GCF_020589945.1 Faecalibacillus sp. MSK20_93
CTCTCCATTGTCCTTCTATCTCTTCAGACAACTTTGGTCTGTTTAGCTCTTTTTTTTAAACTTAATTGACGTTGTGTTTTATTCTTTCCTGTTCAGTTTTCAATGTCCTCTCACTCGTCTCTCTCGTCGAGTGCCCATTTATATTACCATCCTCTCTCCCTTTTGTAAAGCTTTTTCTTGTCCTTTTTTTATTTTTTTTAAATTATTATTTATATAAGCCATTTTTTCTTCTATAATCATTACTTTTTTATAATTATTTAAATAAATGCAACATTTTTTACATAATTCACATACATAATGGATGCGGAGGTAAAGATTATGCATAAATTAAAAAAATTAATTTTACTAATATTATCTATTTCTATAACTCCACTCTATCTCATGTTTTCTAACTCTACAGAAATAGAAGCTTCAAGTAATGATAATAATTCAATAAATTACTTAAAATTAAAAAATAAAAGTACATCCCTTTCTACTATTTATAGTGAAAAATATCAAACTCTTATACATAATCAAATTAATAAACAAAAGAAATTAAATAATTATACTTTTCAACATCCTTTATTAATAAGGAATCCATATGGAACAAATACAACAGCTGTTTATATGTATTTTAAAACCACAGAAGAATTACAAGCAAGTTACACAATTCGTTGTAATAATTACGCTGATTTTTCACAAACTTTGAATACTAATACATTAAGCGGTTATACAACAGAACATGAATATCTCTTAATTGGAGCAATTCCTAATCAAACAAATACGATTACAGTTACTCTAACAAATAAACAAGGTAAAGTTGTTGATACCTTATCATGGTCATATAATGCCCCTTCATTACAAGGCGGTGATCAATATCTTACAGTAGAATGCGATGATTCAAATACATCATCCTTATCTAACGGTCTTTATACTGTTCTTGGAAACGATGTTACTGAAGATAGTGAAGAACAAGCTTATATGAGACTTTATGATAATTACGGCATCATTCGTAGTGAAATTCCTATCGTTTCTTATAGAAGTCACCGTATTCTTTTTGAAAACAACACCATGTACTTTAGTATTTCTAGTACAAAAATAGTTGGTATGGAACAAACTGGTTATGTTTCTAAAATTTATGAAACAGGTAATTATAAATTACATCATGATTACATCTTTGATAGCAACAATAATATTCTTGTTCTTGCAAGTGAAAAAGAAGCAAAAACAAGCGAAGATAAAATTATTATGATTGAAAAAGATTCTGGTAACATAACAGAACTTGTAGATCTTATTGATTTATTACCTGATTATTATTCAACAACTTCATTACCTGATGGTGCAGAAGATCTTGATTGGATGCATATCAATTCACTGGCTCTTGTTGATAAAACAAGTTTAATTATTAGTTCAAGAGAAACATCCACAATTATTAAATTAGATAATATCTACTCAAATCCAACAATTGATTACATGATTGGTTCTGATAACTTTTGGCAAGAAAGTGGATATGATTCCTTACTCTTAAATAAAACAAGCGATTTTTCAATGCAATCTGGTCAACATTGTGTCACTTATGTAGATGATAACTCCCTACCTCAAGGTCAATATTATCTCTATCTTTATAATAATAACCTTGCGGTAAGTACAACACGTCCTGATTATGATTGGAAAAGTGATTCAAATTATTCAAATACTTACTATAACTTAAAAAAAGGAACATCTTATTACTATAAATATTTAGTAGATGAAAATAATCGTACTGTTGAACTTGTAAGTAGTATTCCTGTTGCTTATTCAGGATATGTAAGTAGTGTTCAAGAATTAGATGGAAATGTAATTATCGATAGTGGTATCGCAATATCTTGGAGTGAATACAGTCAGGATGGAACTTTATTAAGAACGTTTAAAACAACTGGTGGTAAATTTGTTTATCGCGTCTTTAAATATGATTATCTAGATTATTGGTTTCAATAATTAAAAAGGTGTAGTTTGTGCTACGCCTTTTATATTCCATTTTTATAAAGAATATATTGTACAAGATTTAAAAAGAATACTTGTAACTCATTCATACTTTTATCAAAGCTTTCTTGATTTATATTGTAGTTAAAATAAAGATGATTATCTTTAGGAGCAACTCCTATAAACCCAATTTTAGGTTTTATTTTCACATCTAAATAGTTAGCATTTTGATAAAAAACAGATCTATTTGTACAAAAATCATCATATGTTTCATGTAAACTTACAATAATAACCAAATCATCTTCTTTCAAGTGAAACTGATCAATAATTTCTTCTTCACTTCCAAGATAAACCGGTATCTCACAAGGATATCCTAAATATGTCAACGCTTTTTGACATAGTAACAATGCAAACCTATTTCCATCGCCTAATATAACAATTCTTTTACATACCATGATTTTTTTAAAAATTTGTGTTTGTATGTGAGGAAAATTATTTTTAATAACCTTTTTCATCTTTTTCATATCTACTTCCGCATGCATATATTCTTCGTACATAACATTTTTAAAATAAGAAAACTTATTAATATTAATATTTTTTAAATATCTGACCATCGAAGTCTTAGACACACCCACTTCTTCTATGAATCTATTTAATGTATAATCCTTAATATTACCTTTTAATTCCATTATTTTTTTACTAATTAAATATTCCACACTCTCTTTTGAACTACTATTTTGTATCATCATTATTTTTCCTATAATCATATTTTCATTCCTTTATATATAATTCATAGTATCTCGTTTTAATTAAATCAAATAGAAATAAAAAAACATAATGCATTTCATAATAATCATTATCCGTATCCATAGAAAAGCTGAAATCAATATATTCACTATTTATTTGAGATTTACTAAAAAGTATCTTTGTATTCTTTGTATCTAAAACAACTTCTTGAAATTTTGCATCACAACAGCCTAATAATCTTCCTGTTGCTGTAAAGAGACCAATAAGATCATTATTTTTTGGTACTAAAATTTTTCCATTATTTACTGAACTTAACAAAACCGTTTTATCAAATATTTTCATATCTACTTGAAAATCAAACAATAAATTTAAAAGTGTTGGTGACCCATAAGCTATAAATCTTTCATGTTCATTTATTTGTTTACAAATTTTATCTATTTCATCCATATTAATTAGATGATGTCTTAATTGACTCATAATTTGAATAATTTTATTTTTTTCAAAACTTTCATATCTATCTCTGATTTGTTTTAGTCTTACTATTCTTTCAAAAATAACCTCATCTTTAAACGCTGTATAATTTTTATATCCCAGTTGATTAAGATATGTTTTAAATTTAAGTTTTGATATATTTAAAATTGTTAAAATGTTTTCTAATGTATAGGTTGGTATTTTATTATAGTGTTCAAATATTTTTCTAGATATATATGTATCAATATTATCAAATTCTATATTATTAGATGCTTTTAAAATATATTCTATTTTTAAATTTGTTTTGCTCATAGATAGATCTCCTTATATAATCATACATATTTAATATATCATAAAAAACAATCCAAACAACTTATTTGTCACGTATTACATCGAATGTAACATTAGAAATATTTTATATAAAATTATACTCACTTTTTTATAAAAAAGAAACTTGCGATTAATTGGGTTATTAAAAAATATAAAGAAAAAGTTCAATTTTTTAGAAAACTGAACTTCTTTATGCTTTTTTTATTTTAATATTATTCAGCTGTTTTTTTAATAGCAGTATAAGCACCTGCTGCAAGTAACATCATAATAGCATATGAACTCATCACTGTGTTATCACCTGTTTTAACACTGTTAGTAGTTTTATCAGTTGTTGGTTGTGATGGTTTTTGTGTATTATCTGTTTTATCATCTGTTTTTGTAGATGTATCAGTTACATTGTAATTTGCAGCCCATTTCCAAATACTTGTTCCATCAGCAGATTCTGGATTATTATTTAATGTATAAATCCATGACCAGTGATTACTGAATTCTACAAGAGTTTTTACATCATCTTGATCAAAATCTTCACCAAATTGTAATTTACCTGCTTCAGTTGTATCATATAAAGAAATTTTATATTTACCATCTTTTGTTTCAGTTGTAGTGAAATCAGAATCTAATGCTTGTTCATGTCTTGATTCTACAAGTTCTTGTCCATCAGTTAATGCTTTGAATAAACGTTTTGAACAATCTTCTGTATTAACTGTTCCATCTGTTGCACCTTGAACTAACCAAATAGCTGTTGGAGAATTTTTTAATGATGCTAATTCTTCATCAGTTGGTGTTTCTCCACCACGTTTAGTAGCAACATCTAAAGCTGGACAGTTGATCATTGCAGCTTTAAATAAGTTTGGATATTTGATTAACATACGTGTTGTCATATATCCACCTGCAGAACATCCTGAAACATATACTTTTTTAGGATCGATTCCTTTTTTAGAAATAACTTCTTGAATTTCATTGTATGCTTTTTCTAATAAACCATCTTTTTGTGCATAGTACCATGTATCTGGTGCTTGGAAAGACATAACATGTGCTTTACCAAAAATTTCTTGAGCTTCATCTGTAGCCCATGCAACTGTTCCTCTGTTAGCTAATAATTGAGCAACGTTATTTTGAGAACCTTTATAATCTCCTTCACCATTCCCATGGAACCAAACGATTAATGAATCTGCATCACCTGCATCATAGTATTGGTAATTAATACCATTGTCTACTTTTACAGATGTAAATTTAGCAGTTTCTTCATCTTCAACTGTGTTAGTACATGAATAAACAAAAGTGTCTTCTCCTAAATCTGTTCCATCCATTGCACTTACTTTAACTGGAGTATTTTGAGTAACTGTGTATTCAATATCTACAGGAATATTTCTAGCACCAGTAGCTAAATATGATAATGTTCCAGCAGCTCCATCATTTTCATCAAAATAAATTTCAACTTTTGTTCCCTTTTCTTCTACACGAACAATAGTTCTATCTTGATCTTTATCTCCATATGCTGTTTCATCAGCTGGTCTTTTCCCTTCTGTACTTGTTTTTGCATGTACAGTATATGTATCTTTATCTACTCCTGATACTTTAACATTTCCATAATCTAATACCATTTTATAAATTGCTTGCCCATTATCTTCGATACGTCCATAAAGTTGAGCAACAACTGTTCCAGCAGCTGAAACTGGAACCATACATAATGTTGCTAGTAATGTAAATACAGCAACAAACATCGCAAATGCTTTTTTCATTATTTTCATCATTCTTTTCCTCCCTTTCGCACTTTCATACTATCACCTCCGCTTATTGTAAGCGATTACAATATTATATCTATTGTTTCTTATTTTTTTACTACATATTAATATTTTGTATTTGGTATTTTTTTATGGTACTTTTTAAATCCTATTTTTACTATTATTTTTAATTATAGTAGATTGCTATTTAGGTATTGTACTTTTATAATATTATTGATTAAAGTAAACTTGGGGGGGGGAGATTTATCATGAAAAAAACACTCTATTTAATGAGACATGGACAGACTTTGTTCAATCTACAACATAAAATACAAGGTTGGTGTGATGCACCTCTTACACCTTTAGGAATTAAACAAGCACAAATGGCAAAAGAATACTTTACAAATATTACTCTTGATCACGCTTATGCTTCTACTTCTGAAAGAGCATCGGATACTTTAGAAATCATTACAGATATGCCTTATACAAGATTAAAAGGTTTAAAAGAATGGAATTTTGGTGCTTTTGAAGGAAA
Organism: Faecalibacillus sp. MSK20_93; assembly: GCF_020589945.1. Classification (NCBI taxonomy): domain Bacteria; kingdom Bacillati; phylum Bacillota; class Erysipelotrichia; order Erysipelotrichales; family Coprobacillaceae; genus Faecalibacillus; species Faecalibacillus sp. MSK20_93. The sequence goes on from NZ_JAJDKA010000011.1 coordinate 5,749, forward strand.
AGATGAATGTTTAAATCCTAAACTACCTTATGGGGATTTCTTTAAACAATTCGGTGGTGAAGGTGAACTTGAGCTTAGAGAACGTATGAATAAAACATTAACCGAAATCATGAGCAAGGATGATCATCAAGTAGTTTTAGCAGTTTCTCATGGAGCAGCATGTGCTCAGTTCTATCGTGCATGGGAAGAACATGCAAAAGTAAAGAAAACCGAAAGATTTTATAATTGTTGTATTCAAAAATATGAATATGAGGATGGAATCTTTACACTTGTAGAAATTTTTAATCGAAATATTACAGAATAGGAGAAGAATATGGATTCGATAAAACGTAAATCATTTAATGCAAATGTTGATTTGATTCATGGACCTATCTTTAAATCATTGATCATTTTTGCATTACCACTATTTATATCAAATATCTTCCAACAACTTTATAACACCGTTGATACCATGATTGTTGGAAACTTTTTAGGAGACGCTTCTTTAGCAGCCATTGGATCATGTACCTCTATTTATGACTTGCTTGTAGGTTTTGCCTTAGGTATTGGAAATGGTCTTGCTATTGTTACTGCAAGAAGTTTTGGCTCTAAAGATGAAAAATTATTGAAGAAATCAGTTGCTAGTTCTTTAGTCATTGGTATTGTTGTTTCAATTGGACTAACACTTATTGGTTTAATTTTCTTACAACCACTTCTTCATTTATTAAATACGCCTGCAAACATTATTGATGAAGCTTATAGTTATATTTTCTTTATTGTTTTATTTATTATTGTTATGTTTGCTTATAACTTATGTGCTGGATTAATGAGAGCCATTGGTAATAGTGTTATGCCTCTCGTTTTCTTGGTTGTTTCATCTGTTTTAAATATTATTTTAGATTTAGTATTTATTACTCAATTAAATATGGGAGTTCAAGGTGCTGCAGTCGCAACTGTTATTTCTCAAGGAACTTCCGTTATTTTGTGTATCATTTATATGTTTAAAAAGACACCTTTGTTACTGCCTAAAAAAGAACATTTTGAAGTTGATAAAGATCTTTATAAAGAATTATTAGGACAAGGGTTCTCAATGGGATTTATGAATTGTATTGTTTCTGCTGGTTCTGTCATCTTACAATATGGTATTAATAATTTAGGTTATTTAATTATTGCTGGACATACAGCTGCAAGAAAGCTTTATATGTTCTTTAATATGCCTTTTACAGCAATGGCTCTTGCTATTTCAACTTTTGTTTCTCAAAATAAAGGGGCTAATCAAAAAGATAGAATTAAACAAGCACTTCGTTATGCTTATATCTATGACATTGTTGGTGCTATGATTGTAACTTGTATTATCTTATTATTTGGTTCTTCTTTAGTGAAATTAATATCAGGCTCAAGTAAAGAAGTTGTTTTACATAATGGAACACTTTATCTTACAATTGTTGGTCCTTTCTATGCCGTGCTTGGAATATTGATGCAAACACGTTATGCACTTCAAGGAATTGGTCAAAAACTTCTTCCTTTAATTTCAAGTGTGATTGAATTCTTTGGAAAGATTATCTTTGTTATCTTCTTAATTCCACGTTTTCAATATATGGCTGTTATCTTCTGTGAACCAGTTATCTGGTGTGTAATGACAGTTCAACTTGTTTATTCTTTCTATCATAATCCTTATATTAAAAATAATTAAAAAAATTGGACGGTGCCAAAGCATCGTCCTTTTATTATATTAAATTTCTTCACCATTAGATTCACAAACTTTTTTATACCAATAGAATGAATCTTTTTTGCTTCTAGAGAAATCTCCAGTTCCATCATCATGTCTATCTACATAAATGAATCCATAACGTTTAGCATATTGTCCTGTTCCAGCTGATACTAAATCAATTGGTCCCCATGTTGTATATCCAATTAATGGTACACCATCTTCAATAGATTCTTTCATTGCATGAATATGTCCTTTGAAGTAATCAATACGATAATCATCATGAATTGATCCATCTTCTTCTACTGTATCAAATGCTCCAAAACCATTTTCAACAATCATTAATGGAGTATGTGGATAACGATCATGTAATAAGTTTAATGTATATCTTAATCCATCTGGATCGATTTGCCATCCCCAATCAGATGCTTTTAAGTATGGGTTTTTAGCACCTTTTGACATATTACCTGCTGTTGTTTCTGCATTTTCATCTACTGTTACACAGTTTGACATGTAATATGAGAATGTATAGAAGTCAACTGTACCTTCTTTAATGATTTTTTTATCTTCTTCTGTAATATAAGAAGTATCAATATTATGTTCTTTAAAATATCTGAAGATAAATGATGGATATTCTCCACGTACTTGTACATCTCCACAGAAATTATTTTTAAAGTTATCTTCATCAAATGCAGCTAAGATATCTTTTGGATTTGGTGTTAGTGGATATAATGTTGTATGTGCAATCATGTTACCAATCATGAAATCTGGATTGATCTTATGACCTTCAATAACTGTTCTTGCACTTGCTACAAATTCATTGTGTAATGCTTCAAACATAATTTGTTCATTTGATTTTAATTCATTTAATGGAATTCTACGATCTGCATTAACATCTTCTGGATCCATTAATCCAAGTCCATAAAGGTTACCAATTCCACCTTCACCCATACATGCAATATTTATTTCGTTGAATGTTAACCAATATTTAACTTTGTCTTTATAACGTTTCATACAAGTTGTAGCGTATTTAACGAACATATCAATAACTCTATGATCTGAGAATCCATTATATTTTGTGACAATGTTCCAAGGAATTTCATAGTGACATAAAGTAACTAATGGTTCCATACCATGTTTATGACATTCATCAAATACTTTGTCATAAAAAGCTAAACCTGCTTCATTTGGTTCTTCATCATCCCCATTTGGGAAAATACGTCCCCAGTTAATTGATAATCTGAATACTTTCCATCCCATTTCAGCAAATAAAGCAATATCTTCTTTATAATGATGATAGAAATCTACTGCTTCATGACTAGGATAAAAAGCTTCTGGATCTGTTTTTGGTAAAAATGTTCTTGGTGTATTAACATCCCCACCTAATAACATATCTGGTACTGATAAACCTTTACCATCTTCTAAATAAGCTCCTTCGCATTGGTTGGCAGCTACTGCTCCACCCCATAAAAATCCTTTAGGAAATCCCATTTTCATTACCTCCTTGTTTCCATTTGATTTTTTCTATAAACATTATAAAGGAAAATTATTAAAATTTCTTTCATAATATGAAAAAACTATTCAACATTTTCCCACCAATGTTCTTGATAAGTTTCTATATGACGATAATCGACAATTTCCCCAATCTTTGGTGTCGCCACATTTAAGTTTTCCTTTTGTGATCTTGTGGTAATTTGTTTAATCGGATCATCCCAGGCATGATTACAAATACAAAAAGCACCCCAATGAACAGGAACTGTCCATTTAGCATGTAGGTCTTTCATTGCTTGAATATCATCTTTTGGTAACATATGAATGTTAGACCAAGACTTGTCATATTGTCCATCTTCAATCATTAAGAAATCAATGGCACCAAACTTTTCATAAACTTCTTTGAAATGATTTCCATAACCGGTATCTCCTGTAAAATAAGTTGTATATTTATCATTTTTAAAAACATAACCACTCCACAATGTTGTATTGTTTTTCCAAGGAACACGTCCGGTAAAATGTCTACCTGGTGTTGAAGTAATCGTTAGTCCGTCTATTTTTACTTCATCCCACCAATTCATAACGTGAATTTTCTTTTCATTGACTCCCCAACGAAGAAGATGTTTTTCGACGCCTAAAGGAACACAATACTCTTTAACTTTTTTTTCTATTTGTTTAATTGTTTGATAATCTAAATGATCATAGTGATCATGTGAGATGGCAAGAACATCAATACTTGGCATATTTTCTATATCTATCGGTAACTTAGAAAAACGCTTTGGTCCAATAAAAGGAACTGGCGAACTATAGTTTGAAAAAACAGGATCCAGTAAGACATTCTTTCCTTCTATTTGAAGCAATGAACTTGAATGTCCAAACCAAATCCACTTAAGTTCATCTTTCTTCGCTTTTTCTATTTTCTTCAACTTATAAACAGGTATTTCACCCTTAGGAACTTTTTCTTCATTTTTATATTCACTCTTTTGTCCTGTCATTAATTGAATTTCAGGATTTCCATGAAATATTCCTTTTTTATATAATGAATTTCTCGCTTTATATTCTTTTTGATCTTCATCTGTTACACTTCCACCTAAGCTTGGCCAAAATTCAATAAATAACACAGCCACAATAGCGATACTTACTATCACAATACCTATAATTTTTAATATCTTTTTTATCATTTCTATTTATTCACTTCCTTCTATCATAGATTTGAATATTCATTCATTCCATGTTACATTTATCATAACATCTAAACTTAACTTTAGGTCAAGCATCAAGGAGGAAATCATATGTATTCTATTGGTGAAATCTCAAAAATGTTTCAATTACCTATTTCAACTCTTCGTTATTATGATAAAGAAGGATTATTTCCTCATTTAAAAAGAGTGAATGGTGTAAGACAGTTTAGTGAAAGTGAAATTGAAACATTACGTGTTATTGATTGTTTAAAAAAATCCGGCTTAGAAATTAAAGATATAAAAGAATATATGGCTTTATGTTCTTTAGGAAATACCACGTTAAAACAAAGAAAAGAAATCTTTGAAAAACAAAAGGAAGAAGTTTTACAAGAAATGGAAAAACTTCAAAAAGTCCTTTCTATGCTCAACTATAAATGTAGGTATTATGATCAAGCTATTGAAAAAAATGATGAAGCTTACGTTCAAGCTCTTTCATTTAATCAATTTCCACCACAAATCCAACAATACTATAAACATAGTCATGAGGATTGTTAGAAGTGAAAAAGAAAATACTAATTACCTTATCAATTATTCTCATTCTTTGTGTTGGTGGTTTTGGTTTTTACGTCAATGATTATTATCACGCACAAGGTGATGCTTTAGAAATCTTAAACCATCAAGAAAACAAGTAAATTCTAATCTTATTACTTTAACTCCTCAAAAGACAAGTGATGTAGGTATTATTTTCTATCCTGGAGCTAAAGTAGAAAATACAGCTTATCTTCCTTTACTTGAACAACTAGAAAAGAAAGGTTATAACTGTTATTTAGTTAATATGCCTTTTAAGATGGCTATTTTTAATAAAAATGCTGCTAATAAAATTATTGATAAATATTCAAATATAAAACATTGGTATCTTTGTGGACATTCTATGGGTGGTGCCATGGCTTCTTCTTATGTTTCTAAAAATAAAGATAAAGTTGATGGTTTGATTCTTTTAGGTTCGTATATTTATGGCGATGTTTCCGCTCAAGATACACTTACCATCTATGGCTCTTTAAATACCAGCGTAAAAAAGAAAATAGACTATAAAAAGAATATTGTTGTTATTCAAGGTGGTAACCATGCTAACTTTGGAAACTACGGGCATCAAAAAGGAGATGCCAAAGCGACTATTTCTCGTAAAAGCCAACAAAATCAAACAATTAAAGCAATAGATCAATTTATTAAAAAAAGACTGAATTAATCTTCAGTCTTTTTCATATAGTCATTTAAATGAATACCATTTTTTAAAGCTTCAATGACATGATCTTTATCAATCACATTTTCTACCTTTTCATCTAAAATCATTCCAATAAAACGTGCATCATCATCAATTGTAAAAGGCCAATAGAAGTAGAAGTGATTTCCATCTTTAAATTCAAAACGATAATCAAGAACATACCAATCTCTCGCAATCGGTGTTCCATAACTTTCATAACGATGTTTTAAAAGAAGTTCTACACTTTGAATATCTTCATATTTATATTCATTCATAAACTTAGCTTCTTTTCCAAATAAAACAGAATAAAAATATTTTACATTATCTATATAACCTTTAAATTGATAATAACGAATACGATCATTTAAAAACTCTACTGATTGATTTCTTGTTTGATCAAGTGGTAATCTTAACCATAATTGTGAAAACTGGAAATCAGCTGCAATCAAACCATTTGTAAATACAAATGAAATCACTAATACTGAAAGTACTCTTGTTAAAATATCTTGCTCATTTACAGCACTAAAGAATAAAACAATTAAAAATGTAGGAATAAATTTATATAAGAATTTTCTTAATGCAAGTTTCTTTGTAAGTCTTCTTCCAAGAGATACAATATCTGTTGTTTTTTGATAACCTAATTTATAATTCTTCACTTCTCTTTGGATTTGTTGTAAAGCTGGTAACATTGGTAGATCTTTTCTTACATACATTTCTATATTTTCTTGAATTTCTTCTAAGCTTTTAATTTGTTTTTCTAAATGAATCTGATTGATTTCTAAACATTCTTTAAAATCAAGTTCATTGTTTAAGATTGCTTTTACATCATCAATCGAAATATTTAAATTACGTAAGAACTTTACCATGATGAGTTTTTGTAAATCATCTTGGCTATAACTACGATAACCATTTTCATCTCTTTGTGGTGTAACGATCCCTTCTTTTTCATAATAGAAGATTGTATGCTTTGAAATCCCTAATTCCTTTTCTAATTCGTGTGTTTTCATAAATAACACCCCTTCCTTAACTTTATCTAACACTATAGAGTGGCTTTATAGTCAAGGCTTTTTATCAAATTTTGAATGAATTGTAAGAAATCCTGGTTGATATTTATTTTCTTGAACATAAATCCAATGATTTTTTAAATAGCCATTAATAACTTCTAAAATCTTATCTGTAGGATAACTTTTCCCTTCTTGTCTAAGTTCTAAACCACAACATGTACATCCACCAACACCATGAATCGAATATTCTATATTATTTTGTTTAAGTAATTGATTGATTTCGAGAATCATATTAAAGTGTACAACATTATTCATAGTATCACCTCTTTTATTTATTATAGCATATTCGCTCTTATGTAAAAAAAGAAACACAATGTGTTTCTTAATAAAAAAGGCCTCAGAAATCTGAGGTCTTATCTTTTATAAACACATTTTATAAATATTTAAACAATCTTCTTGGCTTAATGATCGATAAGCTCTTGGTAAAGAATCTTGGCCATAACACGCTTTAACTTTTAATTCATCAAATTTTTCATCTGTAATATTCATTTCACTAAGTGTTGTAGGTAAATGAAGTTCATCTTTGATGAAGTTTTGTAAAGCTTCAATTCCTGCTTTTGCATTAGCCATGTCATTACCTTGATCTTGAATACCCATCACATTTAAACCAAAACGAGCAAAGTCTCCTGCAACAGTTTCATCTTTGTTTAATAAATAAGTCATCCATTTAGGAGTAATGATTGCAAGAACTAAACCATGAGTCATATCATAAGTTGATGAGAATTGTTCAAGCGCATGAAGTTGAGCTTGTGTTTTATATCCTGATGTACAGAAACTATTTAAAGCCCATGAAGCAGCCCATAACATTGTTGCTCTTGCTGAATAGTTTTCTGGTTCTTCCACCGCAATTGGTAATTGTTGGCGAACTGTTCTTAATAATGTTTCTACTACATTGAATTGTAATGGATATTTATCGCTATTTACAAAATAGTTCATATCGAATAAGTGAGCCATGATATCAAATCCACCACAAGCTGTTTGCTTAGGTGAAACACTAAATGTATTTGTAGGATCTAAGAAAGATGCTCTTGGTCTTAAGATATCTCCATTGATTCCACTTTTAACACCTTTTTCTACATTAGCAATGACACATGATTTATCCATTTCACTTCCTGTTGAAGCAATTGTAGGCATAGCAAGTACAGGTAAAGCATCATGCCAAGCTACTTTCTTTTCTACTAAATCCCAAATATTATCTGTATCGGCAAGAGTTAAAGCAGCGATGGCTTTAGAAGCATCAATAGTAGATCCTCCCCCAATCCCTAAAACAGCTGTAATATTGTTTTCTTTACAAATTTTTGCACCTTTATTGACAGTTGTATGTCTTGGATTTGGTTCTACACCAGCAAGTTCATAAACTTCTATATTATTATCTTTTAATTCTTTCATGACTTTATCATAAAGTCCATTTTTTTTAATTGAACCGCCACCATAAACAACAAGGACGCTCTTTCCATATTTTAAAACTTCTTCATGTAAATGACCTAATTGATCTTTGCCAAAATACACTTTTGTTGTGTTATGAAATTGAAAATCATTCATTTTATTTTCCTCCTACCCATCTTTCTAATTGTTGTCTACATTCACCTACATGACTTCCATGAATGCTTAACCCTTTATGAACGATACTGTTTGGACAAAGTTTTTTAAGATTACTTTCACTTCTACCCATACCACTTCCTTCATGTGAACAAATAGGATAAATATGTTTATTTGTAAAGTCATAGCTTTCTAAGAATGTCATAACAATCGTTGGCATTGTTGACCACCAGTTTGGATAACCTAAATAAATCGTATCGTATTCATCAATACTTTCTAATGGATCTAATATTTGTGGACGGGCATTATTTTTAAGTTCTTCACTTGCACGTGATGTACATTCATGATAATCAAAGGGATATGCATCCACTTCTTTAATTTGATAAACATCTGCATCAATCATTGTTGATAATGTTTCAGCAATGACTTGTACATTTCCTTTCTCTAAATTAACAATATTTCCCGAGAAATAATTTTCTTTATTATGTGAAAAATAAACTATTAAACTCTTACTCATTGATCTTTATCTCCTTTGCCATGTTATATGCTTTTTCTAGTGCATATGTTTTTTCAATTATGAATGTACGATCAATTAATAACTTCATTGAACCATTAAATGTGTAAAAATACACAAGTAAAGCAAAGATAATTATGTTTGCTTCTATCATCTTTTTGTACAAATTGTTTTGTTTTTTTGACATACATTACATCCTAAACAAGGTTTAATATTTTGATAGTTGACGTAGACCTTTTCTGTGGTATACCTATTTTCTTCTATGCCTTTTATAAAAGCATTTGCTAGACGTGCGGTATTTCCATTTTTTCTTGCATTAATATAAGAACTTGTGTAGTAGTGTTTTCTTCTTTTTCCACCTATATAATAAAAAAAATTAGGACTTGAAACAATTTCAATTCCTAATCATCTTCATAAGTTTTACTTATTTAAAAGCTCTTTATACATTTTCACAAATTCTTCAATATAATAATTGGTATTTTCTTTAGACCAACATGCAAAATAATTTCTTTGGATTGGTTTTCCTTTATAATGCAAGGTAATTCTTTCAATACCTTCCATTGGTTTGGGTAACCAACCAATTTGGTCAATTGGTAAGTATCCTCTTTGACTTACTACCATTAAACGTGCTTGTTCTAATGAATCCGCATATAAAAAACGTCTTGAAAGATTAAGAGATTTTTCATAGAACTCTCTTTCTGAATCTTCTCTATCTTTAGAAACAACAAGAATACAAGACATATTTTTTAAATCATCCGTTGTAAGAACGTCTTTTTGAGATAGTGGATTCATTGAAGATATTTCTACAAAACATTCGCTATGTTTTAATTCATAATTGTAATAATCTTCATTAAATGTTCTTCTTTGTTCGCTGATTTTAACATCAATATGATGTTGGACTAAAAGTTCGAATAATTCTTCATGCGTACCACTTACCACCGAAATATTAACTTCTGGATAAATACGATTAAATTCAACAATGGCTTGATGAAGTTCACTGGTACTAAAGTTTTTAGGATAACCAATTGTTAGATTCAATTCTTGATCTTCTCCTCTACGAATCGTTTCTTCTTTAAAATCTTCAATTTCATCTAAAATTACTTTTCCATGACGATAAAAGTATTCTCCAGCTGGTGTCAATGAAAATTGTCTTTTATTTCTTTCAAATAAACGAATTCCTAATTCTTTTTCTAAAGCTTTGATTTGTTGAGAAATTGCTGATTGTGAAATAAAGCATTGTTCTGCCGCTTCTGTAAAGCTATGACAATCCACAATAGTGATAAAATATTTCATTTACTTTAGTAGCATGATCTTCACCTCTTTTTTTATTTTACCTTATTTTATTCATTCTTTGTATCAAAATTTGTTATAATTTGTATAAATAGAGGGAGTGAAAAAATGAAAAAGAAAATATTAAGTTTATTAATTATTGGTGTCATGGCACTGAATTTAACAGGATGTGCGATGTTTGAATCAGAAATCAATGATATTAAAGGAAATCTTGTAGGAAATGGCTATACTATTGATACTTTCGATAACTATGGAAAAAGAGTCATGACAACAACTGGAGATAAAATCAATATTCAAGGAAATCCCGTAGAAACAACTTCTTATGATAGTGATGGAAGTATTATTACAGGTTATGAATTATCTTCTGTTATTACTATTACTATTGATGGGCAAGAAATTGAATCTTGTGGAGATACTTGTATCTTTACACAAAAAGGTTTAGAACCAAATGTTGATTTTACCCAAGAAGATATTGAAAGTAATGATAATGGAAAACTTTCAAATAATACATATATTGCGAATATTATCAATAAGTATAAAAATAAGTTTGGTAAATCAAGAGTGGTTGTGATTAAATCTCAATTAGGGCAACCAATTACGGCTTATTCAGGGGATAAGGTTTATTGGACTGTTCCTAAAAAATTACCGAAGATGACAAAATTAATGATTGATGGTAAAGCTCTTTATATTCATCGTGCAAATTATCAAATTATTGATACATCATTACTAAATTAAAAGACGGGGAGCCCGTCTTTTACATTGTGAATAAACTTAAAATATCTTCTTTGGACATTTGTGATAAACCACCACTATTGTTTTCAACAAACATGTCAGCTAATTCCTTTTTGCGTTTTTGTAATTCAATGATCTTTTCTTCAACACTATCTTTCATCACAAGATTAAAGACTTGAACATTATTCTTTTGTCCTATACGATAAGCACGGTCTGTCGCTTGATTTTGAGCAGAAACATTCCACCATGGATCAAAATGAATAACGGCTTCGGCAGATGTTAAGTTCAAACCTGTTCCTCCTGCTTTAAGGGAAATCAAGAATACTGTTGTATCATCTTTTTGGAATCTTGAAACAAGTTCTCTTCTATCTTCTTTATTGGTGCTTCCAGTAAGCATATAATATGTAATTCCTGCTTTTTGACATTCTTCAGCAATTAAATCCAAAACAGAAGTAAAGGATGAAAAGAGTAATACTTTTTGTTTATTTTCTTGCATCGTTTTAATAAGTTCCATACAAGCTTTTAATTTAGAAGAAGGTTGATCAATATTATCATATACAAGACGTGGTTCTAAGCAAAGCTGTCTTAATCTTGTAAGTAGCTTTAAGATTTGCATCTTATCAGAGCCTTCTAAATCGTAAAGTTCTTGTAATTCTTTATTTGCTTTAGCAAGATTAGCTACATAAAGTTTTTCTTCTTCATCATTGAATGGAAGAATGATATTTTGTTCAATTTTATCTGGCAATTCTGTTAAAACTTCTTTTTTATTTCTTCTTAAAATAAATGGTGTAACTAATTTTTTAAGCTGTTTTGTTTTTTCTTCATCATTGTTTTTAACGATGTCATTTTCATATTGTTTTTGGAAATAATGATAATTAAATAAATATTGTGGCATCAAGAAATCAAAGATTGACCATAATTCTGCTAAACTATTTTCAATTGGTGTTCCCGTTAAAGCTAATTTATGTCTTGTTTTTAAGGTTTTAACTGATTGGGCATTTTTGGTTTTTTGGTTTTTGATATATTGTGCTTCATCTAAGATAACATATTCAAATTCAATTTCTTGATAAAGTTCAAAATCTCTACGCATATAATCATAAGAAGTTACATATAATCCTTGTTTAATCTCTTTAATTAATTCACTTCTTATTTGTATATTTCCTGTAATACATGTAACTGGTAATTTATTAGAAAATTTATGGACTTCATCTTCCCAGTTATAAATAAGTGAAGAAGGACAAACTACCAAACTTGGTCGAGGCGTTTCTAATGAATCTAATAACGTAATGATTTGTAAAGTTTTCCCTAACCCCATATCATCTGCCAAAATCCCATTAAATCCATAATCTTTTAAAGTATGAAGCCACACATAACCTTCTTTTTGATAATCTCTTAAAATAGTATTATATTCTTTAGCGATAGGATATTCTTTTTGAGTTGCTGATTTAAAACGATCCAATGTCTCTACAAAAGATTCTTCTCTATCTAGTTCAACATATTCAAAATCATTTTCTTCATCAATAGCAAGCATTCTTTGTTTATTCATCGAGAATTCACCATCATCAATATCTTTGACATCAATATGATAATCATCCATAAATTGACTTAATTCTTCTAAATCTGGTGAATCTAAATAAAGAATTTCTCCATTTTTTAGACGATAGAATTTCTTCTTACGACGGTATTGATTTAAAACCTCTTGTAGTTCTTTCTTTGGTATTTCATGCGAAGAAATATCAAATTTTAAAAGATCATTTTCAATACGGACACCTACATGTAAATTATAAGATATCTTCTTTCCTACTCTTTTTAAAGCTTCTGATACATAAACATCCCCATATTGTTTTAAATAATCTAAACCTTCAAAAATAAATTCATAGGTTGTTTGACTATTTGTATCAAAATAGGCACGATGTTTTTTTGTATCGATGAATGAAGCATAACGTTCAATATATTTTTCTACCAAATCTTGTTGATAAGTTGTCATCAATTGATCATTAAATCCATACACTCTATTTTGATTTTCATCCACATAGACCGGTTGAAAATAAATCATTTGATCATCATCAATATCTCCATAGATTTTAATTTCATCATAAGTTGGTATTTCTTCTTGGCTTTGATCAAAGACTTCAAAATAAGAAAGAATTGGTAATAAGACGTACTTATAGAAATCATGATATTGTTCCTCTAAAACAATCAGTTGTCCTTCATTTTCAATAATACTTTCTAAAAAACGGGCAATATTCCCCTCTTCATCAAGAACGATACGTTCCATATAAAACTTTCCATTATTCATTTCATAGCGATAACCATGTTTATTTCCAATAAACATTTCTTGATTGATACTTACTCTAATGACATAAAAATCTTCTTCTTTATTAATATATAAACGTAGCTCTGGTTCTACTTCACCAAAAGAAAGATTCTCTTTATTGATTTCATAAAGCTCATCAAGTAAACGTTTATCAATAGGGATGTTTCTTTTAATGGGTTCATAGTAATAGTTATAGTCTTCTATATCTTGACTTCTAAAGGAGATTGCTTTTTTCATGAAATCTATTTGTTTTAAGGCGTTTTCTGTAAAATTCTTTTCACTGTGTACAAATTCTAAAGATTTTCCATATTTATAATTTTCTTGATGATTGATTCGATCAATAAATTCTGTAATATTTTTGACTACATACTTCTTTTCATTTCCAACTCTATAGTCAACATTTATCTCATCATCTTGAAGATAAATAAAAGGTGTTAAATCATATTTTTCATTATTAATAGATAGTTGTAGTTCTGTTTGATAATGATTTTTATTAAGATCAATGAGACGTGAGGATGTATGTGCCAGTTGTCTAAGTTGAGCTTTTCTTCTTTGTCTTTGATTTTCTTTTTCAATCTCTTTCATTTTTTCTAATTTTTCACTTTGATACTCAAAAGGAAAATCATTGATTTCTAATTCATTAAGTTTCATAATAACTGCCCCTAAATGACCACACATAGAATCTTGATCATTAAATGGACACGCACATTTATAAGAAACGACTTTATTATCTTTAATTTCTAATGAACATTTTTGTATGTGATTAAAAACTGAAACGACAGCATCAATATGATAAAGATCATCTTTTAAAGTAATATACATACTTTCTACATTATCATAGTGATGATATCTTCTGGCAATCTCTAAGTTATTTTTACTTTTTACAACATTTAAATTAATATTAAATTTCAATTTCATCACCTTCTTCTAAACATTCATCTAACATTTCATGTATTTTCTTTTTTCTTGGATATTCTTTTTTGATCATATCGACAAACTCTATTTTTGATATTTTATCTAAATCAAGAAATAACTCATAAACATAATTTTTAAAATAATAATTTGAATTTCCTTTTTTAATATAATTTTTTAAACATTCAACATAAACCATTAAATACATTTCTAAACTATATTCTTTAATGATTTCTTTTGTTTGTTCAAAAAGTGTCATATTTGGTCTTTGAAGTAAAACATAGATCAAATATTTAACATCTTGACTTTGTTTAAACATTAAAGCTAAATCATAATCATCATAGATAGGTTTAATCGCATCCATAAAATCTAGTAAATAATCTTCAAACTTAATTCCATAAAATTGTTTTAAATCTACGTAATAAACAGGAATATGCGATGAATTATAATAATCTAATTTAGAATAAATATAATTCAAGTAGGCATCTTCATGTTCAGGATCAAGCAATGAATCGAGTTTTGCCTTGGTTTCTTTTTTTCTAATATTTCGTTCATGTTTTTTATAGTAAAGACGAGCAAGTCCTACTTGTTGGTGATCAACATAATAATGTATCATTTCTGTGATATAATCTTCATTGTTATTATAAATTTGAATATCATCTAAATATTTTTTCATATCTAAATGATGATCATTGATAATTTTAAAGTATGTATTTAGTAAAGAAACTTTTCTTTTCGTTAAAAGCATTTCTCTAATAATATCTATTTGATCATTGACATCTAATTTATAGATAATCATCATAATATAGCTAAATGCATTTTCATATCTTTGATATTTCATATTTTCTTTTAACCAGCGCGTTGTAAGTTCTTTATTATGTTCACTTGTAAGTAACTTACTATAACCTTGAAACATGATTTGAAGTATTTCATGACGATAATCGTTAGGATAATTAGAATTTAAAAATTCATCAATGACTTGTTGATAATTGGTAATATGAAAACTTCCTTGTTCATTTAATTGAATAATACGTTTTAAATATTTTTTAAATTCTTGATTGAATTCACGTTTTAACATAAAACTACTATGTGTTCTTCTACGAACATCTTTTAATAAAGCATTGATATCAATATATTGTTGTTCATCTTTAGGAAGTCGATCTTCAATCGCAAAATAAAGTGCCGCTTCATGTTTACAATGATTTCCTTCTTTAGCATAAGGACAATCACACGTAGCTGACATGACATCATAATGTTCATCTAAAGTGATTTTAGTATGATAAGCTTCATTTCCTAAAATAATTCCTGTATAGGTTTGGTTATCATATTGATTTACAGAAAAAACTCTATTTTGTTCAAAATATGTTTTTCCTCTTTTTAATATTGTCTCTGTAAAAAATGATTTCATAGGCTTCCTCTTTTCATATTCACTTCATTATACCAAGAAAGAAAAAAAGCACAAAACTTAATTTGTGCCTAAAATATGTTTATTGATAACTTCTGCAATCGCTCCTCGATTATTTGTTGCCTTGGTAATAATATCACATTCTTTTTTCATTTCTTCAACTGTATTTTGGACACCTACCCCAAGGCCTGCTACTTTGATCATTGATAAATCATTAAAATTATCACCTATTGCAATTGTATCTTTAATATCTACATGTAATAACTCTGCAAGTTTCTTTAAACCTTGTCCTTTATTAACTCCTTGATGATTAAATTCAATATAACGATTCGATGAATAACTTACATCCAAATCACTTGTTATCTCTTTTAAATCATTTTCAATTCCTTTTAAATATTGGTAATCTGTATTCATATATAAGACTTTTACAATTTCTTGACCCTTTAAAAAATCAATATTATCATCAAAAATTTCTGTAACTTCCATTCTTCCTGCCAAATAATCTTTTTCTTCTTGGACATACTTATAAGCATAGACCATATCTTTTGTATAAACATGGATACAAACATCATAATCTAAACCTCTTTTGTAAAGTTCACTCGCTTTTTCAAAAGAAATTCCTTCGAAATGAAGTAACTTACTTCCTTTATTTTCAGTAATGGCTCCACCATTATAAGAAATCACATATTCATTTTCTAAATCATACAATCCTAAATCTTTTAAAGTTCCACCAACGGTATTAAAGCCTCTTCCGGTTGCTGGAACAAACTTCACACCTAACTCTTTTGCTTTTTGAATGGCTTCAATATTCTCTTTAGAAATCGTACGATCATCACTCAACAATGTTTCATCTAAATCACACGCTATAATTTTATACATAGTATCCCTCTTTTCTTACTTTTATCTTATCAAAAAGGAATTAATATTTTCGTAACTTTCATGATATGAAATAAATACTTTCTATGGTATGTTTAATAAGGATGATGTTATGAAAAAACGTATTTATGAAATTATAGAAGTATCTAAAGAAGATGACACAACAAGTCATATTTATGATCTTGTGATGATGTTTACAATATTTATGAGTATTATTCCTCTTGCTTTTAAACAAGAAACAAAGTTATTTACAACACTTGATTTAATTACAGTTATAATTTTTATTATTGATTATTTATTAAGATAGGCTACAGCTGATTTAAAATATGATGATCCTCGCTTTATTTCTTACATAAAATATCCATTTTCATTTATGGCAATTATTGATTTATTATCAATTCTTCCTTCAATCAATTATGATAAATAAAGGATTTAAAGTCCTTAAAACAATTCGTCTTATTCGTACCTTTCGTGTATTAAGAATCTTTAAAAGCTTTCGTTATTCAAAAAATATTCAAATCATTCTTTAGGTTGGAAAAAACTCAAAGAAGGCTTTGATTGCTGTTCTTTATTTAGCTATTGGTTATATTTTTGTTTGTGCCCTTATTATTTTTAATGTTGAACCAGATAGCTTTAATACTTTCTTTGATGTCATCTATTGGGCAACGATTTCTCTTACAACCGTTGGTTATGGCGATATTTATCCTATAACAACTTTGGGAAGAATAATTACAATGGTTTCTTCCTTTATGGGAATTGCGATTGTCGCTTTACCAGCTGGTATTATTACGGCAGGTTATATGAAAGAAATAGAATCAGATAAAATCTGATTCTATTTTAATGAGCTATTTATCATTGGCTTATCATCATCGTTTTTCATAATAAAGAAAGTATACATATGATAAGGACATTCCTTTAATCCAAATAACATTGCATAGATGTTTTCTTCTTCTGTTTCTATTTCCTTATAAGCATCCAAATATTTTTTATAACCTAATACTTTTTCTAAATCTTGGTAGATTTCTAAACTATATCTTCCATCTACAAATTTATGTTCTTGTTTGAGTTTGTTTTGTATATCTTTTAGATAAGCATTTTTCCATTCAAGTATTTTATCAAAATCTACTTCCACCCATTTTCTAATTACTTCATTTTCTACTATATGATCTATTTCTAAACAATAAAGCATTTGAAATAATTGATCTTCAACAAGATTATTTGTATAAGCTTTATGAAAATGAATATTAAGTTCCCCCTCTTTTTCTTCTAAAGCAATTTCTTCTTGTTTTTCCCATTTTTTTAAACATGCATAAATAAGAATAAATTCATCTTGAGGTAGTTCATTTATTAATGAAAGTAAATAGGTTGTATATTGTAAATCCTGTGGCTGTTTATTATTGGGATTTATTTTTTTATAGTTAAGTACATGTTTTTTATGATCTTGATACAAGATCGTTGGAAAATGTGTTTTAGGCCTTTTTTGATAAAAGTAATAAAGAACAATAAGAATCATAGCAAAAACAAATAGTAATTCCATAAGATCATCTCCTTTAATTTATTGTATCAAAAAATGGAGGAAAATGAAGTGACCCTCCTAAGTTTGTCCAACTTTTTCGGTTCACTTCAAAAATCCTCCATTTTTATTTAATTCTTACAAATCGATCTTTAATATCTTTGACCTTTACACCTTGTGTAACTGTCGCATTTTCATCACTATACTGTGATATAGTGCAATCGTCATCTATTTTATCTTCATAACTAATAACAAAATAAATATCTTTTTCACCATTATTGATTACTAAATAACATTCCTTTTCTTTATCAAACATCTTTGTTATATCAATCGCTTTATCTTGATAATAGAATAAACATTTATCTTCTTTTTCATCATAAACAATTTCACTATTATCATTCATACTTTCTGCAAGTTCATCACCACTCATTGGTTCTATTCCTGTAAGTGTTCCTTTTGATCCTGAGTGTGTTCCCATATCAATGACGTTACCATCCTCATCTGTCGTATAGAAATGATAAACATGATCTTCCACTTCTTCATATTGAACCATTCTTTTTTCTCCATGAAACCATACCTCTATCTTACTTTGTATACCCCCTATATCGAAAGCATAAGCTACGGTAAATGTGGAAAGTAATATAATAAATGAAGTGACAAAAGTAATAAGGGATTTAGGTATTCTTTTTTGATTTAAGTTAACTTCTTTTTGATAATGAACATGTTTAAACGCTTGTTTATACGCTTCTTTATTCTTCATCGTTCCAGTTCTCCTTGAGTTGTTTTTTTAATAATTGTCTTGCTCTAGAAAGTCTTACTTTGACATTTCCTTCATTTAATTTTAATTGTTGAGCAATTTCTTTAATTGAATAATCTTCATAATAATATAAGTGAATCACAATACTATACTTTGATGGCAAAGCCATCACTGCTTGAAATAATTCTTCATCCTGTGATCTATCAAATGGAATCGTTGCCATATAATCTTCCATAGATACTTGTTTTCTTTTCCAAAACTTTCTTTGAATATCTTTTGCTTTATTAATAGCTACTTTATATAACCAAGATTCTATATGTTCCTTTGATTCAAAATCTTTTTTATATGTATGATATCTAAGAAAAGTTTCTTGAACAACATCCTCAGCATCATCAGGATTTTTTAACATCGTTAATCCTATCGCAAAAATACGATCTTTATATGTTGCAATCACTTGTTCTGTATCTATCTTCATAACATCCTCCTCAAGAGCTCTTTCACTTATAATACGTTTTATATAGAAAAAAGGTAACAAAAAGTCTATGTATTTCTACATAAACTTTTTATTACTTATTCATCTCTATGATAAAATGAACTTCTTCGTCTTGTACAACTTTACAAGTATAGTTGTGTAAATCTAAAATATTTCTAACAATCGCTAATCCCATTCCTGTAGAATTTGTATCATTTCTGGATACATCTGCTTTATAGAGAGGTTCAAATATATGATTAATATCTTTATTTTCTATTTTTGATCCATCGTTACTTATAATTATTTTTTCTTGTCTATAAACAATATTTATTTTTTTATTTGCATATTTAAAAGCATTGTTGATTAGATTGTCAAAGACAATCATCATCAATTGTTGATCACATGAAATATTGATTTTAGGATCAATATCAATCGTAATGATTTTTGATTCTAAATCATAATGTTTTAATACTTCTTCAATCATTGGCGAAAGATTATAATTTTGTTTATGCAACTGATAAGACTTTGTCGTTCTTGTATATATCAACATTTGATTTAAAAGATTATTCATATGCTTAGATTCATCTTCGATCATTCTTAAGTATTTATGTTGTTTTTCAGGATTAACATTTTCTATCAACATTTCTGTACTATTTAAAATAACTGCGTTTGGTGTCTTCATTTCATGGGCCATTGCATTGATAAATAAGTTTCTTGTTTTATTTAATTCTTCTCTTTCATTTTCAAGATACGTATATATAAAATAAATACATGATAGAATAATTTGTACTAAACTAAACATTAAAATAAATCTATCTTTTAGACTATCTAAAACAATATTTGGGGTATCGATAAACATATTAAGTTTTATACTATTTTCTTTATTTACATAATGAACATATATCTTTGACTTATCAGAAGAAATAGCACATGTTTCTTGTTCTACTTTAATATCTTTTTCTTTTGGATTCTTTTCTAGTGTTTGTTTTGAATTAAAAAACATTAATTCAAAATCACCAAGTCTATTTTGATCGTTTGCTTTTTTATTTTGATATTTATACCATGAATAATAATTCATTGTTCCTTGTGAGTTACCGAGTTTATAAGTCATATGACTATTTTCATCATAAAAGACAATTTGATCTATGATGTATTGATTATCTTTTGAATGAAAACTCATCTTTTTTATAGTACAACCATCTTGATTTTGATTATAAAAGTCTAATAAATTATTTATCTCTTTTTTATTAAAAGATTTTTCTAGATTAAAAAGAGTATACTTATCATTTGTACTATCTTTAAAAAAGATAATAAAGTTTTTATTATTTAATTTATATTTATCTTTTACTTTATATTCAAAAGCTATATTTTGTTTAATATCAAAACCATTACCATCATAAATAGTAGATAGTACATCATGCATATTATTTTCAATATTTTTATCACTTTGCGTTATCATTTTATTCGTAACATCACTTGCTAGTGACCACATAACAGTATCCATTGTATTAAGATTACTCGTGTACATCTGCCTACCTATAATAAAAACAATAATTAACACACTTTCAATTAATAAAAATCTTTTAAATTTCTTATTTTTAAAGGCAAGATAAAACATGCCTAATAATAAAACAATACTTAACGCTCTTAAAAAATCAACCATTTTCAAACACCTTCGTTTCAAAACAATAACCTTGTTTAATCACTGTCTTTATTCCCTTTTGATAAGGTCCCAAGGCTTTTCTTAATATTTTAATATGTGTATCAACACTTCTTTCCTGTCCTTTATAATCAAATCCCCACACTTTTAATAAAATCTGTTCTCTAGATAAGATTTGATTTGGATTTTTTATAAAATATTCTAATATTTTATAATCTATTATTTTTAAATTCAAATTTTGATTATTAAGATATGCTTGTTTTTCTCTTGTATTTAACTTTAATATACCTTTTTCTAAAAATTGATAATGTTTTCTGTTTGTAATAGCTTTACATTTAGCAAGTAATACAGGTAAGGAAAATGGTTTAATAATATAATCATCACAACCTAATTCATAACCCTTTAATTGATCAACTTCTTGTACTTTGGCTGTAATAAAAAGTATCGGTGTTTCTTCTTTTTCACGTACCTTTTGACATAAAGTAAATCCATCCATCTTAGGCATCATTACATCTAATAAAATAAGATCAAAACTTTCTGTTAAAAAGCAATAATAAGCATCTTCTCCATTATCAAAACTTTTTACTTCATAGTCATTTTCTACTAAGTAATCTTCTAGTATTTCTCTTAAATGATCATGATCTTCAGCAAGTAGTATCTTCATAACAATACCTCCCTTCATCTTTAATATACTTTCTTCATTTGTAATCTTTGTGTAAGTTCTTTAATAATTTAATTTTATATTATGATATCTTAAAGATTCAACTCTATTCCATCATATTTCATATAAAAAAGAAACAGTATCATACTGTTTCCCTCGCCCTAGTTATTATTATCTTTTTTTGGTAAATACCAATAATTATTGAACTGATATAAGAATGTTTTTGAACCCGGTGGCATTTCTACAAATGCATGATATACATTCATGAAATCTACTGCTGAATTTGCAACAACAAACATAGCGGCCATTCCTAAAAAAAACTTACATTTTGTTAATGAAATATAATAAGGAACTAAACCAAATAAAATATCAGGAATAAGATTGATAGCTATATATTTTTTCTTTGTAAACTCTGTTGTATATACTCCTGCAAAACCAACACGTGGTATTTTAAACATATAAATTTCTTTATAGAAATAAAACTGACATAGTTTTGAAAGAACTAATAAAATATTTGCGAGTATAAAATAGCTAAAAAGATTTGATAAATCCATAGAATCAACATCTCTAAAAAGAACATTTAAATATTCTGGTACAAACATAATACATATAATAATAAAAGTAACAATACTTGTTTGTATATTCTGTTTTTTCTATCCGTTGGCTCATTAAATCGAATAGCCCCTTCTTTAAGCTTATTTGTTGGAAGTGGATTAGTTTCTGGATCTAATTTCCCCATATATTTTATTTTCATAAGTTGTCTCCTCGTATATCCTGTTTCACTTTTATCTATAAATACATCATACCATACATATAACTATTTATTTTACTAAAACATAATACAAAAAAAAGAATGACATAACGCCATTCTCTTATAAGTTCTTAATATCTTGAACTACTCGTTGTAAATCTTCTCTGATTTTAATTGATTGTGGACAAAGCTTTTCACATTTACCGCATTTCTTACAGAATTCAGCTTGTGCGTCCCCTAGATTTGTATAGCGTCTTTTAGCTGTATCTTTAAGACCTAACATACCATACTCATTCCATAACTTGAAGTTACCTGGAATATCAATTCCAAATGGACAAGGCATACAATAACGACATCCTGTACATCCATTTTTAGTTTTTGCTTTAATCATATTAGCTACTTTTTCTACAAGTTTTTCTTCATCTTGATCTAATGGTTTAAAGTCTTTAAAAGTTGCAAGGTTATCTTCTACTTGATCATAAGTAGACATACCACTTAAAACAACTTTAACATTTGGAAGTGAAGCTACAAAACGTAAAGCCCAACTTGAAATGCTAACATTTTGATTATAGTCAGTAAAGACTTTTTCAATATCATCTGAAAGGCTAGCAAGAGCTCCGCCTTTAATAGGTTCCATAATAACTAATGGTACATTCTTTTCTTCTGTAAGTTTGTATCCTTTCATTCCTGCTTGGATATCTGTATCAATGTAATTTAATTGAATTTGACAGAAATCCCAATCACGATAATTAATGATTTCTTCAAATACTTCATAATCATCATGGAATGAAAAACCAAAGTTTTTAATTCTTCCTTGTTTCTTTAATTCTTCACAATAAGGAATGATATTTAAATCAATAACTTTTTTCCATGTATCTTTATTTAAAGCATGTAATAAATAGAAATCAACATAATCGACATCAAGTCTTTTCATTTGTTCTTCAAAGATTTCTTTTGCTTGTTCCAATGAATCAATTTTAAACATTGGTAACTTTGTCGCAAGATAAAAATCTTCTCTTTTATATTTCTTTAAAACTCTACCTACAAATGGTTCACTTTCGCCATCATGATAAGGATAAGCTGTATCAATATAAGTCACACCACTTTCAATAGCATAATCTAACATTCTTTCTGCTTCTACCTCATCAATAGTGCCATCTTCCTTTTTAGGAAAACGCATGCAGCCAAATCCTAATAATGAAGGATTGACATTAAGTTTATCAATTTTACTATATTCCATCCTTTTATCCTCTCTAAATTAACCTACATTTATTGTAAACCCTAAAGCTTAGTTTATGTCAAGATAGATTTAAATCTCATCATAATTCATCTTATATTTACCCATTGTGTACAAAATATTAATTATTTATTTATAAACAAATTACTTCGATTATTTTTACAATTTCTCTTACAACATTACCTACGACTTATCTTGCGACTTTGTGACAGTGACTTTAATTTAATCACCTACATTTTCATTAAAATACTCTATTATAAATATTATTACATTAAACAAAAAAATAAAATATTACTTTTGATCGTCAACGATTCAAAAAGATTATAGTTTTAAAAGATAAAACCAATTCCTTCTTTTCTTAGATTTGCTTTTTCCTTTTCTGATAAAAGAAGTAAATCTTTTTGATTAAGAAGAATTTGTCCATGAGTTGCTTCATCAATCGTTGACAAGATATTAACCAGTGTTGTTTTCCCTGAACCAGAGGTTCCCATGATACAAATAAAATCTCCCTTTTCTACTTCAAAATTTAATCCATTTAAAGCTACCTTTGGATGAACACCATAAGGATTATAAACTTTCTTCAAATTTCTAATTTCCATGTAACTCATAATTTTGATTTCTTTTCTATTTTTTCACTTTTTTAAAATATTCTTATATTCATTTTTTAATTCTGATAATTGTTCCTTTATTGTTGGAACATCTTCATTTTTCGCAACTTTCAAAGATTCCATATATTCTTTGATAACGTTATTTTGTATTTCTAGATGATATTGCTTTTGCCATTTAGAAAAGTTTTTATTGACAGAATAATAAGCTTCTATATATTCTTTTTTCTCTTCAAAGAGTTTAATAAGTTCCATCGGATCATTGATAGTACAATTCAATGATTTTAAGTATTTAAAGAAATGCACTACTTGGCTATTATTCATTATTTGAATGGAATAAGTACCGTATATAGTATTAATATCAAGACAAATAAAATATAGATTATATATAATAAAATACTTATCTTTTTCACCTTTTGAACAACATAATGAAATATCAATAGATTGAACATCATCGACATTTATTTCATTTTTCCCATATTTCATCTTTTTCTTAGAATAACTAAAACGAATATAATCTTCCTCTAATTCAATTCCATTGTTACCAATTTCCACTTTTGTTCTTTTTGTATATTCTTTAATTTTTTCTTCTATTTTTTTTATCTTATTTTTTTCATTTTCTAAATAATTTTGTTTAGTATTAAGACAACTTCTTATTGACAGTTTTTCTGAAAAAACAAGCTTTATCTCATCGATAGAAATTTCAAAAGAACGTAACAATAAAATAACTTGAAGGATTTCTATGTCATTTTGAGTATATTGACGATAATTATTTTTGTCCCTTATAGGATTAATCAATCCTTCTTTTTCATAATAAATCAATGCTTGTTTAGTAATACCTAATTGTTCTTCTACATCATGTGTTTTCATAATTAAATCTCCCTTCCTTTGTCTTCATTAAACACTATATGCTAGGAATATAGTCAACATTTTTTTATTAAACATATAATATTAAAATGGAGTTTATCATTAAAAAATTTTTATACTTTATTAAATAATATCACTTTGCTACGAATCATATATATTTTTTATCGAACATGCCAAGTAATGTAACTAACTTCATTTTGTTACGGAAAATCATAGAAATTTAAATCAAAATAGTCATTTTTTACAAAAAAGTTGGATATTTTATGGTTACTTACCCCATTTTTAATGTTTTTACACCTTCTATGCAATAAAAAAAGCACATCTAATTAATGATTTTTATACCTAAATAAGTACTATTTTAAGTATATTTATCATCAATAGATGTGTCTTATTTTGATGTGTTAATCACAAATTTAAAATCCAAAAAACATTGATTTTATCAGTGTTTTATTTGTTTCTTGGCTTCATTTGAGGGAATAAGATAACTTCTTGAATAGATTCTTGTCCAGTTAATAACATAACTAATCTATCAATACCCATACCCATTCCACCTGTTGGTGGTAAACCGTATTCTAGAGCTTCTACGTAATCTAAATCCATTTCGTTTGCTTCATCATTTCCTAATTCTTTTTCTTTTAATTGATCAGCAAATCTTTCATATTGATCGATTGGATCATTTAATTCAGTAAATGCGTTAGCATATTCGTTTCCACAGATGAATAATTCAAAACGTTGTGTGAAACGTGGGTCTTCTAAATTCTTTTTAGCAAGTGGTGAGATTTCAATTGGATGACCATATACAAATGTTGGTTCAACAATTGTTTCTTCTACATATTTTTCAAAGAATTCATTGATAATATGTCCATAACCAAAGTGAGCTTCTACTTCAATACCATGTTCTTCAGCTAATTTTTTAGCATCTTCAAATGACATATGTTCATTGAAATCAATACCAGTCTTTTCTTTAATAGCTTCTGTCATAGAAACACGTTTAAACCCTGGAGCTAAAGAAATATGATGTCCTTTATAATCTAATTCATAAGTTCCATTAACTTCCATAGCTGCATTAGAAATAATACCTTCAGTTAAATCCATCATTCCTTCAAGATCACTAAATGCTTTATAAACTTCAATTGTAGTAAATTCAGGGTTATGAGTTCTATCCATACCTTCATTTCTAAATAAACGTCCGATTTCATAAACAGCATCCATACCACCAACAATTAATCTCTTTAAAGATAATTCAGTCGCAATACGTAAATAGAAATCAGTATCTAATGTATTATGATGAGTAACGAATGGTCTTGCAGCTGCTCCACCTAAGATTGGATTTAATACAGGTGTTTCAACTTCTACATAGTTTTTACTATCTAAATAATGTTGAATTGAACGAATGATTCTTGGTCTTGTAAACGCAATTTTTTTAGCATCTTCATTCATGATTAAGTCAACATATCTTCTTCTATATCTTTCTTCAATATCACTTAAACCATGGAATTTTTCTGGTAAAGGACGTAATGCTTTTGTTAAGTGTGTATATTCACTTACTTTAATTGAACATTCTCCAGTATTTGTCATAAATACTGTACCTTTAACCCCAATGATATCTCCAATATCACCTTTTTTAACGATTTCATAAGCATCTTCACCAATAGTATCTTTTCTTACATATAATTGGATTTGTCCATCTCTATCTTGAATATGCATGAAACATACTTTACCTTTACGACGTTTAGTCATAATTCTACCAGCTACAGATACTTCTACAGCCATTTCTTCTAATTCTTCATGAGTTTTTTCACCATATTGTTCTTTAATACCTTTTGAATAAGCAGTTACATCAAATCTTTGACCAAAAGGATCAATCCCTTTATCAATAAGTTCTTGCATTTTTTCTCTACGAACAAGTTCTTGTTCACTAAATTTTCTTTCTTCCATAATTTCCTCCTAAAATATAAAAAACTCTCCATCCCATGGGACGAGAGCTAAATCGTGTTACCACCCAAATTCATCAATAGGTCACCCTATTAACCTCAATAACTATCTATTAATAGTCTTGCCTATAACGTGGCTTACGTCATCTTATCAAAACATCCAAGATGCAGCTCCTAGTCTTTATTCATAATAGTTTCATTATCTTTTCCACCAACCAAGACTCTCTTTGAATGAAGGACTATTATTACTTGTCTATTCATTGCCTTTATTTCTACTTCGTTATCTTAACTTAATTCAAATTTATTGTCAATATAAGCGATAAAATTAGTTTTAATAATGAAAAAATGCACGTAAGTGCATTAATCATGAATCTTATTATTTAAAACCATTCTTACAAAATCAGGTTCAAAATGTTTAGCTCTTGATCCTGAATAACCCATATCTAATGATGAGATTTGTTTCATTTCTTCTTCATTTAATTCAAAATCAAAGATATCTATATTTTCTTTAATTCTTTCTACATGTGTTGATTTTGGAATAACAACGACTCCTCTTTGTACATTCCATCTTAGAATTACTTGTCCTACAGACTTATTATATTTAGCTGCAATTCCTTTTAACATCTCATCTTCAAATGGATTATATCTTCCTCCACCTAGTGGTGCCCATGCTTCAGGAATAACTTCATAATATTTCATTGTTTCTAATGCCTTTTCTTGAGTGTAATATGGATGGAGTTCTACTTGATTGACTACTGGTTTTACTTTAACAACTTCACAGAAGTTTGTAAGAATATTTGGATAGAAGTTAGAAACACCGATTGCTTTTAATTTACCTTCTTGATAAGCAGTTTCCATGGCTCTCCAAGCACTGAAATAATCACCACAAGCTTGATGTAATAAATATAAATCAAAATATTCTAAACCACTTTTTTCTAAAGAAGCTTCAATTCCTTTTTGGGCACTTTCGTAATCCATCATATCTTGTACCCATAATTTAGAAGTAATAAATAAATCTTCTCTTGTACAAAGACCATCAGCAATTGCTCTTTTTACAGCAGCTCCTACAGCATCTTCATTATAATAAGCAGCAGCTGTATCAATTAAACGATATCCCACTTTAATTGCTTGATAAACTGATTCTTCACATTCTTTTTTATCTGGTACTCTAAAAACACCAAAACCTACCATTGGCATTTTTAAACCATTATTTAATGTAACATATTCCATTATATGATCCCCCTTTTGCTTATATTTTAAATCATCTATATAAATCTTCAAATACTTATTAACTATCATCTATCATACATTTAAAGCATAAAAAAAGAACCTCTCGGTTCTCCTCTATTATTTTTTAGTAGTTTTTTTAGCAGTTGTTGCTTTTTTAACAACTGGTTTAGCTTCTTTAGCAGCTACAGCTTTAGCTGGTGCTTTTTTAGCTGGTGCTTTTTTTGCAGCTGTTTTTTTAACAACTTCTGGATATTCAGGCATAGCATTAACATCTAATTCACCTTTTAATTCAGAACCATCTTTTTTAATTGCTACAAAGAAAACTTTAGCAGTTTCAGGTAAGTAATAAATATTTAAAGTTTCAACTTCTGTTGTTTTTACACCTTGTTCTTTTAAAGTTTCTTTAACGTATTTATCTAAATCACCATTTTTAACATTCTTTTCTTGGTATTGTACTTCGATCATTGTTTTCATATTCTCTCACTTCAAAACCTCAGTTTTTACTTCCTCCTTGGTAAGTATTCTATACCATTTTTTTTATTTGTAAAGTGTTTTTCTTAAGAAAAAGCGCATGAAATCAACGTTTTTCTCTAATTACTTATCATAAGAATAAAATATTGTTTTATCTTCAAACCTTTTATCTTAATTTGTAAAAAAATAGAATTGGAAACCCAATTCTATTTCTTAGATTTTGAATCAATAATCATGATAAACTTAGTTTTAGCTTCTACACCATCTTTACTATCTGCAAATGTTTTATAATCATTAGCTAAATCAACAAGTTCTTGTGTTGTATCTACATCTTTTTTCACTGTATCATTTAAAACACTAGAAATCTTATCTAAACCTTTACTTTTAAATAAAGTTAAACCATCAACTAAAGCATCACTACCTTGAGCTAATTGATTTGATGCCGTTTTTAATTGACTACTTGCTTGTACTAAAGTATTAGATCCATCACTTAATGAAGATAATCCTTCACTTAATTGTTTAGAACCATCAACAGCACTCTTAGCTCCTTCTTTTAATTGAGCAACTCCATCTGTATAACTTTGTAATCCTTGATAGAATTTGTTATATGAATCTAATTGTGCTAAAGCTGTTTTGATTGATGGTTGATTTTCTGCTGGTAATTTTGCCATTAAACCATTTAAAACTGTTTGATAATTATCAATTGTCAATTCAATAGACATTCCTGTAGCAGCCAATTGATTATTAATTTGTGTTTGTGTTGTTGTTAATAAAGTATTAAATACTTGTTTTGCTCCACCAACTAATGTTGCACTTTGTCCATCTAAAGTAATTAATCCATTATAAAGTGTTTCGATACCTGTTGTTAATTTTTGTGATCCTACAAGAGCAGAAGCTGCACCCGTTTTTAAAGATCCTACACCTTGATCAAATTCACTGTATTTAGAAGCATATTGTTTTAAGCCTGATTGTAATGTTTGCCCACCAGCAATAATTTGATCAAATGATGAATTTAATGTATCTACACTATCATAAACATCATTTAAATCATCAAAATTAATATCTGTTTCAGATAATAATGATGGTGTTGCTACTGACATTAAACTATTTAATTTAAACTTTGTTGTATCATATTTAATTGTTACAGAATTTAATTTTTCTAAATCTTTATTATTATCATAGCTCTTTGATAATCCTGGAGCAGCAATTGCCATAATGATATTAGAAGAACCATTACTAATTACTTTACCATTTGTAACTTCAATATTAGAATTTGTTTTTGTTGGTAACATTGTTCCTGTTGTAACGACAAAAGGAACATAAAGTTCTTTACCATCAACAGTTTGTTTTTCATTATTTGTATAATCAATTTGAATTTCTACTTTACCCTTTTTACCAAGCATATCTTTTAACTTCGTTTTCTTACCATCCAATTTATAAGTTACTTTCATTGAAACAGGTAATGAATTTGTTGTTTTACCTTGGTAATAAATATCTTGTCCATCTGTTGTTTGCCATACCAAACTAGAACCATCTTGTTTAAATGTTTCTTTACCATTAACATTTTTAATATTTTTTAATGATGATTGATCATCTAATGATGTTTCATTTTGATCATTGATAAGATGTTCAGAAACAACTGTTGTTTTTTCTGAACCATTTGTTTTTAACTTACTATAAACTGTTTCTTCTTTTGAATAGGCAAAGGCAGGAACAATTGAGCTCATGACCATTGTCATTACAACTGCTGAAGAAGTGATTAATTTTGCTTTTTTCATCTTAACATTCCCCTTTTACATTATTTTTTAATTGTTTAAAACCGATAGAAGTATGAATAATAACTTTATCAAATACAAGTAAGATTGCTGGAATAACACAAATAACAATAAACATTGAAATAAGTGCTCCTCTTGACATTAAATTACATAATGATCCAATCATATTCAATTTAGAAATCATTCCTACTCCAAATGTTGCTGCAAAGAATGACATTCCAGAAACAAAGATTGAACCTGCAGAATTACTAATTGCATTATCCATTGCTTTAATCTTATCAATACCATTTTTTCTATTTTCCAAATATTTTGTTGTAAGTAAAATAGCATAATCAATTGTTGCTCCAAGTTGAATTGTTCCAATAACAATAGAGGCAACAAATGGTAAAACATCACCTGTGTAATAACTGATTGCCATATTGATAAAGATAGCAAGTTCAATTCCAGAAACTAACAATACTGGAAGTGAAACTGATTTTAAAACAAATAACATAATGATAAAAATAATTCCAATAGATGCAATACTTACATTCTTAAAGTCTTCATCTGCTATATTAACCAAATCCTTCATGCATGGACCTTCCCCTGCCATTATAGCATTTTTATCATATTTTTTGATAATATGATCAATTTCATCAATTACTTTATTTAATTTATTGGTTGCAATCTCTTCAGTAGAATTGACAAATATCATTTTATAACGATCACTTTCAAAGATACCTTTTACATCATCCGGGATCATTTCATCAGGAATTGCTAGATTTGATAACTCTGATGGTGATAAAACAAGATTAACAGATTCAACATTTTCTATTTCATTAACCATTTTATTTAAATCATTTTCTTTAATATCTTTATTTACTAAAATAACTTGTGAAGCAACTAAATCAAATTCATCACTTAATTCACTATTAGCGACACAACTTTTTAAATCTTGTGGTAAATCTTTTGTTAAATTGTAATAACTTTTAACATGTGCATTTCCATAATAAGCTGGATAAGCAATAACTAATGCAACTAATAAAATAATTTTATAATGTTTAACAACAAAATTTTTAACAACATTAAATGATGGAATAATTGGTTTATGTTTTGTCTTAAAGACAAGTTTATCAAATACTAATAAAAATGCTGGGAAAATTGTAACTGTTGAAAGAACCCCAATAAAGACACCTTTTGCCATTACAATACCAATATCTGAACCTAATGTTAATTGCATTGTACATAACGCTAAAAAACCAGCAATAGTTGTAAGTGAGCTACCTGCAATAGAAACAAGTGTATCACCAATGGCTAATGTCATGGCTTCATCATTTGTCTTCACTTTCAATTTAGCTTGTTCATATTTATGATATAAGAAAATTGAAAAATCTGTTGTAACTCCTAATTGTAAAACAGCAGCAATTGCCTTTGTAATATATGAAATTTGACCTAAGAAAATATTAGATCCCATATTATAAAGAATTGCTAGTCCGATGTTTCCTAATAATAGAAATGGAACAACATAACTATCTAACGATGCCATTAAAACAATTAAAACTAAAATAACAGCAACAATAACATAAGTAATAATTTCACTATCAGCAACAATACTTGTATCTAAAGTAGAAGCTGACATTCCACCAATACGAACAACTTTATCACTGGTGATTTCTCTCATTTGTGTAATTGCATCAATGGCTACTGTACTATCTTTAAAAGTAACCAACATCAATTCACTATTACCTTTTTTAAATTGTTTTGTTACATCACTTGGTAACATTTCTTTAGGAATTGTTGTTCCAATCATATCATTGGCTGATACAACTTTGACAACTCCCTCAATATCTTTATATTTTTCTTCTAAATCTAAGACATCTTTTGATGACATATTTTCGACAACACACATCGCAAAAGATCCCATATCAAAATCCTCAGCTAATATATCTTGTCCTTTCATCGTATCAATATCTTCTGGTAGATAAACAAGAATATCATAATTGATATCTGTATTGATGTATCCAAATAATGATGGAATACATAGAAGAATTGATGCAATAACAATTAGTATTCTATGTTTTACAACAAATTTACCAATTGCTTCTCCTAGCTTTTTCATAGTTCACCCTCCTAAATGACCTTTGGTCAGTTATGATAGTAGCATTTAAATGACCATCGGTCAATATATAAATGACTAAAAGTCATTTTTTTATATTTTTATTTGACTTTTCAAATTTTAGAACATAAAATATTTCTAAAAGGATGTGTTAAAATGGCAATTCAAGATATAAAATCAAAGATAAATGATAATAAACAAGAAAAAGAACGTAAGCTTTTAAATACCGCTTTACATTTATTTACTGAAAAAGGAATTAAAAAAACATCTATTCAAGATATTGTTCATGAAGCAGGAATTGCTAAAGGAACTTTTTATTTGTATTTTAAAGATAAATATGAACTTCAAGATGTTTTACTTGCAAAGACTTCTCATGAATTCTTTGCGAATGCTTGTAAAAAAGCCAATCAACATCACTTTGATCGTTTAGATGATAAAATTGTTTTTATTATAGATTCTATTATTAATGAATTAATTGATCGTCCTAACATTCTTAAGTTTATTCAAAAGAACTTGTCTTTAGGACTTTATAGTGAAAAGTTAACTGATTTATTAGATAGTGAAGAATTAGGAATTAAGGAATTATTTATAAGAGAAGTAAAAGAAAAGGATATTCCTTTAGAATATCCTGAAATGACTTTATTTATGATTATTGAACTTGTCAGTTCAACTGTTTTTACTTCAATTGTTGAAAAACAACCACTTCCAATAGATGAATTTAAACCTCATCTCTATAAAACGATTCGTTTACTTATCAATGAAAAGATAGATTAATTTCTATCTTTTTTTATTTGTTCATAAAAAGCTCTTGCTACTCTACTAAGTTGCTTTTTATAATGTATCTAAAAATTGTTCATAATCTTTAAGAATTTTTTCTAATTCTTCATACGTATTTACTTTTGAAAGTTCATTTTTAACAGCAGACGAATTTTTTAAACCTTTGATATACCAAGGAGCATGTCCTCTCATTTGTGACATAGCAATTCTTTCAGGTTCAATCGTCATCAACCTTTTAGCATGTGTTAAACACCATGCTATTTTTTCTTTATAAGTTGGTTCAGGTATATCTGTTCCATGTTCTAAACTTTCTACAACTTGTTTAATAAGCCATGGATTTCCAAGTGCTGCACGACCAATCATAATTGCATCACAGCCTGTTTCTTCAAGCATTCTTCTAGCATCTTCTACACTTCTAATATCACCATTTCCAATAACAGGAATACTAACTGCTTCTTTAACCTCTTTAATAATTGACCAATCAGCATGACCTTCATACATTTGTGAACGTGTTCTACCATGAACAGCAATGGCACTAGCTCCTGCTTTTTCAATTAATTTAGCTACTTCTACCGCATTAATATGTTCCTTATCAAAACCACTTCTAATTTTAACAGTTACTGGTTTACTTACGTTTTTGACAATATTACTGACAATATCATAAATTAATTGAGGATTTTGAAGAAGTTTACTTCCCGCATTTGCCTTTAAAACCTTATTAACAGGACATCCACAGTTTATATCAATAATGTCACAATTAGAATGTTGA
The DNA here is from genome assembly GCF_020589945.1 of Faecalibacillus sp. MSK20_93. Taxonomy (NCBI): domain Bacteria; kingdom Bacillati; phylum Bacillota; class Erysipelotrichia; order Erysipelotrichales; family Coprobacillaceae; genus Faecalibacillus; species Faecalibacillus sp. MSK20_93. Next base: position 39,592 of record NZ_JAJDKA010000011.1, read on the forward strand.
TCAATAAATTTTGCCGCTTGTACCATACTTTCTACTTCACCACCAAATAATTGAATACTTACAGGATGTTCTCCTTCATCTACTTGTAACATTTCAATTGTTTTTTGGTTTCCATAACAAATTGCTTTATCACTGACCATTTCAGAATAAACAAGACCTGCCCCAAATTCTTTCACAATTTTACGGAAAGCCATATTAGTAATACCAGCCATTGGTGCCATAATTACGGGATTTTTGATTTCTATATCTCTAATTTTCAAAATTTAATTCCTCCTGTATATAATTTAAACAATTGTACATAATATAAACAGATAACTTATATATTCCCTCTATTTTCCTCCCCTAAATAGATATAAGTTATCTTAATAAGAGTTGATTTCCTAGAAAAATAAAGGCATGAGCCTTTATTTTTCTTTACACGTTAAACCAGCATTTTCTTGATTTTTTAATGTATCTTGTAAAGAGATATACTCTATATCCTTATAACTTCCATTAGTACTTACAAGTCCTGCTTCTACTAAATCCTTCATATAATCACTATCGTATTGAATATCAACTGTATAAATCACTTTATTTCCTTTAACTTTTAAAGAAGCTTTAACACCATTTATATCTTTATAAAACTTATTACTATTTTTTATATAATCTTTGTAGTAAGAAATAGGATACATATCTGAAACATAATCACTGTAATCATATGTAACTTGTGTTTTTGTTTCTTTAACTTTTTCATCACTAGAAATGACTTCCACTTCTTCCGTTGTAATCATATCTAGTTTTCCTTTACAAATCGTTGTTTTCGTTAAATGACTTGTTAGATAGAAAACAAGTCCACCTACTAAGATAATAAGTATAATTCCTATTACTAAAGCTATTAATTTCTTCTTGTTTTCCATTTTTTCTCCTTTAAAAAATCACATTTTTCAATGTGATTATAAACGATTTATTAAATTTTGCAATTCTTCTTCACTAAATTGATATTTTGTATTACAGAATTGACATGTAATTTCACAACCATGATCTTCATCAATCATACTTTGAAGTTCTTGTTTTCCAATAGTTGATAAAGCATTGATCATCTTTTCTCTTGAACAATCACAAGTAAAGAATAAATCTTGTCGATCTGTAATTTCAACATCATCAAAAATCATTTTTAAGATTTCTTCTGGTGTTTTTCCTTCATGAATCAATGAAGAAACAGCAGGGAAATCTTTTATTTTTTCTTCAATATAAGAAATATCTTCTTCAGTAGCTTCTGGTAATAATTGAATAATAAAACCACCTGAAGATAAGATTTCATTTGTTTCATCAACTAAAACACCTACAGAAACAACTGATGGAGTTTGTTCACTTGCCATGAAATAATAAGAAAAATCATCACCAATTTCACCTGTTTGAAGTGGTACTGTTCCACAGAAGGGTTCTTTTAACCCCATATCTCTAATCACTTGTAACGTTCCTTGTGTTCCAACAGCCACACCTACTGCTAAATGTCCAGTATCATTATAAGTATAATGAACATGTGGATCACCTACAAAACCTTTAATATGTCCATCACCACGCGTAACAGCCATCATCGTACCAATTGGTCCTCCACCATTAATTGTGACAGTCATTTTTTCATTATTTTTATTCATTGCAGCCATCATAAGAGTGGCTGACATCATTCTTCCAAGAGCAGCAGATGCTGTTGGCCATAAATCATGTTCTTGTCTTGCTTTTTCTAATAAATTCGTTGTTTGGCAAGCAAACACACGACAATTTTTACTATTGACTAATCCTCTTACTAAATAATCTTTCATTTTTCTTTTCTATAAAAAGAACACGGAAGAAAATATCGGAATAATCATGCTTAAAGCGATTAAGATGATTACAATTCTCTTTGTTCGTGTACTCATATTTATCCCCTTTCTAAATGAAAAAAAGCGAAATTCGCTTTATTTCATTTCATCTAATAAATCATCTTGATCATCAATTGATGGTTTTTCTTCTTTAACTTCTTGAACAGGTTCTTCAGTTAAAGTTCCATCATGATGTTCTAACATTTTACCTGTATTGTATAAAGATTCAATATCTTCACCAGATAATGTTTCTTGTTCAAGTAATGCTTCTGCAATACAAATAAGTTTTTCTTTATTTTGTTCAATAATATTTGTTGCTTCTTGATAACAAGCATCAATAATTTTACGTACTTGAACATCAATTTCATAAGCAATTTGTCCGGAATGTGTATTACTTCTTTGTGTATAATCTCTACCTAAGAAAACTTGTCCATTTTCAGAATCATATTGAATAGGTCCAAGTTCAGACATACCTAATTCAGTAACCATCATTCTTGCAATTCGAGTTGCTTGTTCAATATCGTTGTGTGCTCCTGAACTTACATCTCCAAAGAAGACTTCTTCAGCCACACGTCCACCCATATATCCTGAAATAGTTGCTTTTAATTGACTCTTAGTTTGGAAATATGTTTCTTCTTTAGGTGTCATTAAGTTATAACCACCTGCTTGTCCACGAGGAACAATTGTAACTTTTTGTACTTTATTGGCATCTTCTAAAGTTAAACCTATTAAAGCATGTCCTGCTTCATGGTAAGCAACTAAGCGTCTTTCTCTTTCCGTATATTTACGTGATTTCTTAGCAGGTCCACCCATAACACGGTCCACCGCTTCATCAATATCAGCCATTGTAATTAAATCATGATTTTGTCTTACAGCAAGTAAGGCAGCTTCATTTAAAACGTTTGAAAGTTCAGCCCCAGAGAACCCTGGTGTACGTTGAGCGATGTTATCAAAATTAACATCTGGTGTAAAACGTTTATTTCTTGCATGAACTTTTAAGATTTGACTACGTGCACGTTTATCTGGATTAGCTACTTGGATTTGTCTATCGAAACGACCTGGTCTAAGTAAAGCTGGATCTAAGACATCTGCACGGTTTGTAGCTGCTAAAACGATAATTCCTTCATTTCCAGAGAAACCATCCATTTCAACTAATAATTGGTTAAGGGTTTGTTCACGTTCATCGTGTCCTCCACCCATACCAGTACCTCTTTGACGACCAACTGCATCAATTTCGTCAATGAAGATAATACATGGTGCTGTTTGTTTTGCTTTTTTGAACATGTCTCTTACACGTCCAGCCCCAACACCAACGAACATTTCTACGAATTCAGAACCTGAAATTGAGTAGAATGGAACGTTTGCTTCACCTGCTACCGCTCTAGCAAGTAATGTTTTCCCTGTCCCTGGTGGACCTACAAGTAAAACACCACGTGGAATCTTAGCACCCATATCAGCAAATTTTTTTGGTGTTTTTAAGAAGTCAACTAATTCTCTAACTTCTTCTTTTTCTTCATCCATTCCAGCAACATCACTAAAATGTGTTTTAGAATTTTTTTCTAGTTTAGCTCTTGAATTACCAAATTCAAAGGCTTTATTATTACCACCAGCAGTATTTGACATCATCTTCAAGAAGAAGAACATTCCTCCAAATAAGATCAAGTATGGTAATAAGCTTACAATGAAGTTCAATAATTGATTTCTTTCAGCATCATTGACAACATTGATTTTTGTACCATTTTCATCTAACAAGCTAATTAAAGAATCTAATTCTGTTTCTGTTCTTGGAATAACAACAGAGAATTTAGTATCTTCTTTTTTACCATTGCTTGCTTTTTTAGAATATGTTCCACTCACATCAATGACTAATGATTTAGGAACGATTTCTACATCTTTTACTTTTTCTTTTTGAACTATCTCTATAAACTTATCATATCTAATTTCTGACGATTCACTTTGATTAAAGAAAGGAATTGCCACAGAAATAACCATCAGTACAATAAGCCATGGTAGGATAGACTTCAACAATCCTTTTTTATTTCCCATAAAATCTCCTAACTATTTTTTATAACAATCTTCTTTTAAAATACCTATATAAGGTAATTGACGATAACGTTCATTAAAATCAAGACCATATCCTACAACAAAGGCATTAGGAATTTTAAATCCTGAATAATCAGCTTTCATATCAAAAACACGACCTTCTTCTTTATCTAATAAAGTCACGATTTTAACACTCTTAGCATGTCTTTTTTCTAACATTTCTTTAACGTTATATAAAGTCTTTCCAGTATCTAAAATATCTTCTACGATTAAAACATTCTTACCACGAATATCTTCTTTAATATCTTGTCTAACAACTAATGTTTTAGATTCAACACCACTATAACTACTTACTGACATAAAGTCGAACTTAACATCACTTTTTAAATGTTTAGCAAGTTCTGCCATAAATGGAACTGAACCTTTTAATAAACCAACTAATAAAATTTCTTGACCAGCATAATCTTGATCAATTTGTTTTGCTAATTCATCACATTTAGCCTTAATTTCTTCTTCTGTATATAATATTTCTTTTATATCCTTGTGCATACCTTACACCTCACTTACATGTGTCATATTTTATCACAAAAACATTTGGTTTTGTATATAAATACTTGATATTTTTGGCGATATGTGGGATCAAAATGATCTCACCATGGCAATTTTCAACGATTGGCCATATTTTACGCTCATCTCTAGGAATTTTACGATCTATAAATAGCCTAGAGACCTTTTTTGTTCCTCCAGATGTTTTGATTGTATCACCATTTTTAAAACATCTGATAACTATTGGAAAGTCTTCTTTTGAAAGAAAAACACCATCGTGAAGATGTCCTTGATCTGTTAAAAAATAATGTAATTGTTGATCTTTATAAAAAGATTCATACTTTACATAATAAGTATCGTCAATTTCTTTTTTTCTAACGGCTATATTATTATACTTTTTTATGAACACAAAATTAACAGGTAATGATATTTCAATATTTGGTTTTTGTGAATGAATTTGTTTAATAATTTCTTGTACTAAGTTTTCTGTTATAAGTGGTGGATAGATATCTTTTTTTAACATATAATAAATGATTTGATCTAATGATTCTGTTGGTAACTTATCTAAATACAAGAAATGATTTTGATCATATTCTTGATAAACTTGTTGGAGATTAGCTTGTTGTTTTTTGTATTGTTTATTATGTTTACTTGCCTTTTCTAATAATTCTTGTTCACTATATTTTTTTAAATCGATATGTCTTACATGATTACGTGTATAACGTGTATCATAGTTTGTATAGTCTTCATGATATTCAAGATGATTTTTAGTACAATAATCTATAAGTTGTTGTTTTTTTAACTTTAATAGGGGTCTTACAACATGCATATTTTTAACATAAGATTGTTCTTTTATACCCAAATATCCCTTTGTATTATGTCTTTGTAATTGCATAACGATCGTTTCTAAATGATCATTTAAATGATGCCCTAAAATAATCGTATCAATTCCATTTAAATCACCTATTTCTTTATAAAAAGCATATCTTTTTTCTCTTGCTAACATTTCAAAATTACCTTTTTGATATTCTTTTTTATCTCCTTGTCTTACATAAAAAGGAAGATGATGATTTTGACAATAACTACGTACGAGATTTTCATCAAGATCACTATCTTCTCTAAAATGATAATTATAATGTACAACAATGACATTGTATGCTTTTTTAACCAACATATCTAATAAAGCCATCGAATCGACGCCACCTGATACACCTACAAGATATTTTCTATTTTTATCTAACAAACTTTCATCTAACATAATCTCACCGCTTGTATTATAGCATATCTCTAATTTCTATTGACCACTTTAATAACAATAATACTCATATCATCTAGATCTTTCTTTTGAAAAGATTTTTGAAAAAGAAAGGAAACAATTTCATAAACTGACATCTTTTCAATTTCTTCTTGATATTTTTTTAATAAATCAAAGAAATGTTCTCCTACTCCATCACTTGTAAGAATCAATATATCATTTTCTTTGATTTTCATATCATAAGAAACCATCTTCATTGTAGAAGCCATTCCTACTGGTAAAGAATGTGAATGTAAAACATCTATTTGATGATTTCTTATTAAATAACTTTCATAAGCTCCATATTTAATTACTTTTAATCTTGAATTCATTAAATTAAAATCAAATAAATCTAATGTCGTATACATATCTCCTTGATTCTTTATCTTTAATAACGTATTTAAAGTATTCAATGTATCTCTTAATTGAATGCCATTTTTAAGCAATTGACTTAAGACATCTAATGTCAATTTACTTTCCTTATAAGCAATATAACCTTGTCCCATACCATCAGATAAAGCTACATAATGATGTTCATCTAAACCAAAAGTAAGAATACTATCTCCACATTGTTGATCTAAAGCATATTGTTTTTTCGCAAGTTGTAATGTATATTTAAGTTCATGTTTTAATAAAATTGAAGTATAACCTATTTGAAGATGTTGTTTTTTAATAGAGACAAGATCTAATGATTCATTTAAATAATTTTCTAAAATAGGAATAAGTTCTTCTGTTACAGTTTTTTCATCTATATCTTCTATTCCTATTTCTAACATATAATTTTCATAATCTTTTTTTATTTTCTTTAAATAATACACTTCAAAATGATACGCTTTTAAATGTTCTAAGATTTTCTTTTCATTATCTTGTTCATCTATCTTTTTAGAAAAGTTTTGAAAAACATGCCCCATGATTGAAAACTCTTGAAATAAATCTTTTTTTAAATGATCATGTGCATGATTAACTTTTAACATCTTAAAATAACCTTTTTGATGATTCTTTAAACTCTTTAAATAATCATCCGGCTTTAAACAATGTTGATAAATATAATTATAATCATCTACCTCTAAATCTTTTTGAATCCCCTTAGAAATCAACTTACCTAAACGACTCATTCCTTCTTGACTATAAAAACAATATTTTTTAGAAGAACAATGATGACACACATCCTCATAAACATATCCCACATATTCAGATAAATGGGTTTCTTGATTTTCTTCTTTAAAAACTTCTGTGAGTTGATGAAATAAAGATGCAAAAGCATCTGCTTTACTTTTAAGTTGTTCTTGATAACTTATTTCTATAAATTCTGGATTGATCTTTATTTTTTTATTTTTAAATTGTGGAGAAATCATAAATAAAAAAACTGGAACAAGAATCACAAAGGCATAATAGAAGTAATTGTAATTAATAAAAAATGGTAGTGTAATATGTGATAATAAGAAAATAGACATGAATAGATATTTGTTTTTAGGTTGTATCATAAAAAAGAAACTCATTGGTAATATTAAGGATAAGACATCATCTTTTAATGAAGGAGCAATGAGCATTAAAAGAATAGAAAGATATAAAATAATAGGCATGATTTTTTCAATTGATAAATAGTAAATAGAAATCAATAAGAAATATCTTAAAAAAATCATTGTATATGTTGTATTAAAAGGAATAAAGCTAATAAATAATGTACAGACAACAACAATTAAAGCTTGTAATCTTTTTATATTTAAAACATTTTTATTTTGATGAATAATTAAAGGAATAATTTCTTGATCAAGATAACAATTAAATAACGTTAACATGACTAGAACTGTTGTTTGTAAGATGTTGTAATGATTCGCATAAAAAAATGGAATCAAAATTGCTGTCATAATAAAAGAAATATACTTTGTTCTTAATAGATGTGTAAAGTTAAGAAGATAAATTGTCAGTAATAAAGTAATGATGACAACAATTGTAAATGTATCTTGATTAATAATCGATATTCCTATAATCGCTGTTAAAAAGCATATAAGATACAGATATCCACTATAAAACGATACAATAAATAAAGGTAATAAAAAAGGCAAGGCTGTTTCTTGTATTTTAGCATAGCTTAAAATAATGGTACTAAAAAATATAATGCTTGGTAAAATATAGTGCACGTGTTTTTGTTTATTGACGATAACTAAATCCATTTTATTTCCACCTCGTAATCATTATATAGAGTTTATTTTAAATATTTTGTCACTAAAAAAAAGACATCTTTAAATTGATGCCTTTTATTTTGATTTGTCTGCTTAGCAAGACCACACTCATTTTAAGAAAAAATATGAATAATTCTATTTTCTCTATTTATTTAACATTTTACGATAAAGTACATCTTGGTAAAACCAAGATTTATGGATTTTATCAAATCCATTTCTTTCTAATAGTTTAATTGATTTTATATTATCTTCATATACATGACATAAACATATTTTAAAAGAATATGTTTCATGCATTTCCTTAAATACACTCTTTAATGCTTCACTTGCATATCCTTTAGACCAGTAAACACTATCTAAAGTATATCCTAAAGTAAAAGTTGTATGCCCATCTATTTCAATAAAAATATCTCCAATAAGCCGATTGTTTTCTTTTAAATAAAGACCAAATTGGTAGTTACCAATTTGTCCATGAAATGGATGTTTTTGACAATATTCAATACGGTTAATAGCCTTATTTAAAGGATATTCATCCCATGATTGATACATTGCAACTTCTTCTTTATCACGATATTCACTAAAACGTCTGGCATCATCTAATGTAAGTGGCTTGATTATGAGTCTTTCTGTTTCTATATTCATATTATTTTAAATTATAATAGATAAATAACATTCTATCTTTTCCATTAATATCTTTAATAATTTCAAAAGGGTAATCTCCAAAGAATTCCTTGATTGCTGTTTCCATCAATTCTCTTTGATCAAATCCCATTTCAAAAGCTAATAAAGCTCGATCATTTAATAAAGGTTTTACTTCTTTAAAAATCTTACGATAGAAATAAAGACCATCATTTCCTCCAAATAATGCTACATGAGGTTCATTGTCTTTAACCATTGCTTCAATATCTTGATCATTAGGAATATAAGGTGGATTAGAAACAAAGATATCTACTTTTTCATGTGTATCTAATAAAGGTTGTAACATATCTCCATTTCTAAATTCAACATTCGCCCCTAATGTTTTCGCATTATCTTGAGCAACAACTAAAGCTTCTTTAGAAATATCTGTCGCAATGACTTTTAAACGTGGTTCTTCTAAAGCAAGAGTAATCGCAATAGCACCACTTCCTGTCCCTACATCACATAAATGAATTTCTTTATAATCATTAAAGTAATCATCAATACGATATAAGATATTTTCTACCAATTCTTCTGTTTCATAACGAGGAATCAATACATCTTCATTCACTTTAAAATCTCTACCAAAGAAACTTTCACAACCTTTAATATATTGAATAGGTTTTCCTTGATAATATTCTTCCATTCCTGCAAGAAAAGCTTTTTCTAATTCAGGTTCTACTTCTTCAATCATCATTAAATAAAGCTCATGAGGTTCTTTTTTAGCAAGATGATAAAATAAGACTTTTGCGACATTGACATCTTTATGTTCATCATCCAATTTACTTTCGGCTTCTTTAATTAATTCTCTAACTGTTTTCATTATTTTTGTCCTTCTAATTTAAGACGTTGATCTTCATTTATTAATGCTGTAATAATATCATCTAATTTACCTTCAATAATACGATCTAATTGTTGAATTGTAAGTCCAATACGATGATCTGTTACACGGTTTTGAGGATAGTTATAAGTTCTGATCTTTTCAGCACGATCTCCTGTACCAACTTTCGATTTTCTTTCACTATCAATTGCTTCTGTTTGTTGAGATTGGAAGTAATCATAAACACGTGCTACTAAAGCTTTCATTGCTTTATCACGGTTATCATGTTGAGAACGTCCATCTTGGCTTGTTGCCACAATTCCTGTTGGTAAGTGAGTAATACGAACAGCTGAATCTGTTTTATTGATATGTTGTCCTCCGGCACCACTTGCACGATAAGTATCAATTCTTAAATCACTTTTATTGATTTGTACATCAACTTCTTCCATTTCTGGCATAACTAAAACTGTCGCAGTTGAAGTATGCACACGTCCTTGTGTTTCAGTCTTAGGAACACGTTGAACACGGTGTGATCCAGATTCATATTTTAATTTACCATAAACACCATCGCCAATCACATTGAATGAAATAAGTGAGAAACCACCAGCTTCTGATTCTTCAGCTTCCATAACTTCTACTTTCCATCCTTGGCTTTCAGCATATTTTACATACATTCTATATAAATCACCTGCAAAGATATTTCCTTCATCTCCACCAGCAGCCCCACGGATTTCCATAATAACGTTTTTATTATCATTTGGATCTTTAGGAATTAATTCTAATTCTAATTTTTTAATAATATCTGGCATTCTTTCTTCTAATTCATCTAATTCCATTTTTGCCATTTCTTTAATTTCAGGATCATTTTCCTTCATTAATTCTTTAGCACCATCAATACCATCTTTTACTTCTTTATATTCTTGAAACAAATCATAAGCAGCTTGTAAAGAAGCTTGTTCTTTTGTAACATCTGTCATTTTTTTAATATCAGTACCAATATCTGGATCCATCAACATATGACCTAATTCTTCATATCTATTTTCCATAGATACTAATCTATCTAACATACTTTCATTCATAGCTTTTACCTCCATTAATTTTTTATACTCATAGCACAATAATAATACATGAAATATACGATTTAAACAAGAAAAAATGGGCGTTAATGCCCATTTGGAACTTGATCTAATAATTCTTTTTCTTTAACTAAATCAGCATATAATAAGTCCCCTTGTAAAATAACTAAGAAAATAAGGGCACCCCAAATTGCACGATCTTTAAAATAAGCACATAAAACAGTTGAAAAAATTGCTCCAGCTATAAAACATAAAATCATACATAAATGTCTTAAAGAACGATTTAAATATTTCTTTTCATGTCTTTTTCTTAACCAACGAACAAAGAAACTTCCTGTTTGTCTGATATGATTTGTGACAAAAGTTGTTGCCATCCCAACCTTTTCTGCTTGTCTAAAAGTATTAAACTGCATAGCACAGATAAAGTTAATCGTTACTTGAAAGACTTGATCTGGAACACTACTTGGTAACAATCCAAGAATAATAACCGTAATAATTTCAATACCAATTAAAATAGTATCCCATCTTAATTTTCTATATTTCTTTATTTTTAAAGCTAAATATTCAGAAACCATGGTTCCAATAAAATAAGAACTAATAGGAATCAATAAATAAGCTGCCCTCGACCAATCCATATTTCCTAAAGCCATCCCAAACAAAACAATATTAGCCGTTTGGGCATTACAGAAAACGCCACCTTTAACTGAAAAAGTATAAGCACCAAAGAATCCACCTACAGTAATCAATAATAAAAAACAACGCCAACGTTCACACTCTAGAAAGCCTTCTTCTTCTTGTTCAAGCTCTTCCTCTACCTCTTCTAATTCATTTTCTAATTGTTCAACATTCTGTTCTACTTCGTCATAATCTTTCATATTTCTCACCGCGAATATTATAATCCTATGATAAATTGTTATCAAGATGGAATTCTATTAAAAAAGACACATTTCCATGTGCCTTAATCATAATTTTCATACTTTGTATCACTCATCAAATATTCATATTCCGATTCATGTTCTTCATCTCTACCAGCAGTATATTCATAACTAAAAATAATGACTTTATTTTTAGTCGCAAATGTTCCATAAACAAGTCCGCCTGCTTTTTTATTATTTTTATTTTTAAATTCATATCTATAACCTGGCTTATCTGTATTATCTGATTGATAACTTCTTTTTTTAACATTTTCTTCTGTATGATATGTTTGATATATTTCATTTTTTAAAAATGCATAAGCCTCTTTTCTTTTAGACATACTTTCAACATCTATTGCTTTTAAAGTAATTTTATTATTTTTATCTAGTTGATAACAATGATAATAGTCATTTGATTCATTACTTTGTTTATATTTTAAAGGAAACATGTAGGGAATTTTATCTATTTCGTAGTGATTCATTTCAACTTTTTTAATACCGCACCCTGTTAGTAAAACAACTAATATTAATAATATTATCTTTTTCATTTTTTATCACCTTGATCCTATATAAGTTGTTTTAATATTATTTTTTGTTACCACAATTTGATAATCTTTATTTGTATAAGTATTTCCTTTTTTCTTAAAAGATTTTATAGCTTGATCATATTTTTTATAATGTATTTTATTTGTATCAAATTGATAAGTATGATCATCATTTAAAAAATCCATATAAGCCTCATTTTCTCTTGTTTCATAATCTGTAAGAATAACAATAAACTTAAATATTCCTTTTTTATATAAATCCTTTTTAATCGTGATATTTCTTTCATAATAAACAATCTCTTGACCTTTTAATTCTTTAACATAATCTATGGTTTTTGTTTTAACTGTTTCACTTTCATAAATATCATCTATTTGTTCTAAAGTTTCATATTGATTTTTACTTTGATTCGTATTTATAAACAAAGATAATGTAAGAATGGCCATAAAAAGATATCTCATTTGTTTTGTATTAAATGTTGGACTTAATTTTTGTAATATACCAATGATAATAACTGGTATAAACATCATATAAAAAGCATTAGCACTTAATAAAGAAGTAACGATAATACCTATCAAATAAATAATAGAAATAGCAAAGATCAAATAATCTTTTATACCATTTAATTTCTTTAATATCCTTAAACTTTTATCATATTTTAAAGCATATAAAATGGACAAATTCAAAATAGATGACAACAAAATACCTATAGCTACAGTAAAAATCATTAATACAATAAAATATTTAGTAAATCCTTCATAATAAACAATTGGAAAACCAATTTCAAAGAAATCAATCATCAATAACTTACCAATACCAAATAAGAAATAAGCTAAAATTGGATAAATAAAATAGCGAATCTTTTTAAATTGATTGATTTTATTATTTTTATCAAAAACAAATTCTGTATTTAAATCAGGTGCATCTTCATCTTCATTTTCTAAAACTCTAAAATCATATAAAGCATTTTCTACTTCATGATAACCCATTTCTTTTAAAAGCTCTTGATATTCACTAGATACAGGCGTGTAATCTATTTGATACTTATAAACATGTTCATCTTTACTAAAACGATAGTAATAACCTATAAAGTCTAAACGCCATCCTTTTTTAGACATCTCATTAAAATAATCTTGTAATTCTTCATCTAAATACAAACTATTTCTTAAAACATATTTGTGTTTCATCGTCTTATCCTCCCTTATTGCTTGTATCTTGTAATAATTCTATTTTTTAATACTTTGATTACATATGTTCCATTGTCATATGTATTTCCTTTTTTATTAAAGGACTGAATAGCTTTTTCATAATGAACATATTGTGTTTTATTACTGTCCCATGAGACATTAGATTTTGTATTTACTGCTTTTTCAAAATTTTGATTATCTCTTGTATCATGTTCTGTTTTGATAATGATGTATTTAAAGATTTCATCTTTATACTTATCTTTTTTAATCAAGACATCTAATTGTGGATAGGTACATGTTGTATCTTTTATATCTTTTTCATAATTTGTGATTTTTGTTTTAACAGTGCTACTTTCAAATAATGAATCATCCATTTGTACCTGAGGAAAAATAAGTCCACAAATAGCAATAGCAACAAAAGCAGCAATGGCACTGTTATATTTATTATTTTTAATAATACGTGATAAAACTACTCCTATAATACATGTAAGTAAAAGATAAACAATGACTTTTAAATCTAATGTTATAAATGATTTTAATAAGTAAAAAACACCACTTATTACTAACAAAATATAAAATAGAATACTTAAATGATCTTTAATACTGTTTAGTTTCTTTAAACTTTTTAAATCTTTATCATTTTTTAATGCATATAAAATAGAAAAATTTAAAATTGTCACAAATAAGAGTACAAATGATAAAACAATAAAAACAATACCCATCAACAATGAACCAAATCCTTCATAATAAAGAACAGGTTTACCTATCTCTACAATATCTTTTATAAAAACCTTACCTAACCAAAATAAGAAATAAGCTAAAATTGGATAAATAAAATAGTGAATATTTTTAAATTGTTTCATTTTATTATTTTTATCAAAAACAAATTCTGTATTTAAATCAGGTGCATCAACATTTTCATTTTCTAAAACTCTAAAATCATCAAATGAATTTCTTACTTCGTGATACCCCATTCCCTTTAAAATATCTTGATATTCACTAGATATAGGGGTGTAATCTATTTGATACTTATAAACATGTTCATCTTTTATAAATCGATAATAATAACCAACAAAATCTAAACGCCATCCTTTTTTAGACATTTCATTAAAATAATCTTGTAACTCTTCATCTAAATACAAACTATTTCTTAAGACATCTTTGTATTTCATATCTTTATCCTCCTATTTGATCTAATAATGAAATTTGTTTAAGCATCCTTTCTTTTTCTTTTTGTAATTTCTTTTTTCCTAGATTTGTAATTTGATAGATTTTTTTATTATTTTCTACTTTCACTAATTTGATATAACATTCTTTTTCAAACTTTGGTAATAAAGTATATAAAGAACCTGCTCCTACAGTGATTTCACCATTAGTAATCCGAGTAATTTCATTCATAATTTCATAGCCATGCATTGGTTGATGTAAAACAAGTAATACATAATACATTTGTGGGGTCAATACTTCCATTTCTCTTTTTGGCATTTATTTCATCTCCTATATCGTTTAACGATACTTTCTTCATTTTTATTATATATCGTTAAACGATATATAGCAACAAAAAAAGAACAATGTTTCCATTGTCCTTATAAGGGGGCTATACAGTTTGTAACTTTCTACTTAATTTCATACGTTTTTTAGCTTCACGTTTCTTTGAAGTCATATGTCTTACTACTAACGATAAACCAAAGTTAATAATAAAGTAAATTCCTACCATATAAACAAAGATAAACATAATTTGATCTGCTTGGAAAAAATGAGCCATTAAACGTCTACCTTGATACATAAAGTCAACTACACCAATTTTACTTAAATAAGAAGAAGCTTTAAATATTGTAATAATTGTTTGTAACAATTGAGGAATAACTAATTTAATCGTTTGGGATAAAATAATATATATGATTGTTTGAACAAAAGTAAAGCCTTGAGACTCAGCTGCTTCATATTGTCCACGAGAAACAGACTCAATCCCACTTCTAACAACTTCACTAATATAAGCTCCATGATATAAAGAAATAATAATCATTGCAATTATTGTAGAATCTAAATTAAATCCTAAATAAGGTAAACCAATATAAACAGCAATAATACATGGATGAAATACAACTTTTTTGATCATATTTTTAGAATCTGTTTGTGTAAATAATGATAAACCCGCACTCCACATAAAGATTCTTTGCGGTATTAAAGCAATTGAAGCATATAATAAACCAGTTTGCCCATAAATACTTTCTACAATTGATAATCCCATAAATCCTGTATTAGAAACAATAGTCGCATATTTTAAAATAATTGCTTTTGAATCATCAAAGCGATTATAAAAAATACGATTAAATACACTATAAGAAAGTTGAATAACAAAAGAAACAATAAAAATAATTACCGTATCTCTTATAATCTCTGGTGTTAATTTCATCATAAATGATTTAATAATAGCACAAGGCAATATAAGATCAATAACGATATCTGTTAATTTTTTTCTAACTTCTTTAGTAATAATTCCCTTTCTAGCAAATATGTATCCTATAATAATGATGATGATGAATATCTCTAGTTGTAAAGATATTATTTTCAAATTACCACTTTCCCTCTAGTAGTTATTAGAATAGTACACTATTTAAGTTTATAAATCATTTTTTATTACATTGATAATTATTTATTAGATGATATAAAAAAGAACACATGTTATCTCAACATGTGCCTTTTCTTTGTTTATATTAAGGGGAGGTTTTCTTTTACACCCTTATAATAATGGATCTATGTTAATTTATTGTGAACTTTTAGTTCTTCTTTTAATTTTTATAGGTTTGTTGACAACTTCATGACAATGTCTGCATCTTGGTTCATAATGATCAACTGCTCCTACTAAAACAACAGGATCATCAAAAGATGCTGGCTTACCATCTACAAGTCTTTGTGTACGTGTAGCCGGTGAGCCACATTTTGCACAAACAGCTGTAAGCTTTGTCACAAATTCTCCTTTTGTAAGAAGTTCAGGCATTACACCAAATGCTTCACCTCTAAAGTCTTTATCTAAACCTGCAACCATGACACGAACGCCTTTATCAGCAAGATATTCACAAACATCTACGATCTTTGAATTAAAAAATTGAACTTCATCAATAGCGACAACCTGTACATCATCTGTCACTTTATCTAAGATTTCTTCTGGATCATCAATTGCAAAACAAGGGACTTTTCTTCCTGAATGTGATGCAATTTCTATTTCTGAATAGCGATCATCTATTTTAGGTTTAAATACTAATATTTTTTGTTTCGCATAAGATAAAACATTGATTCGTCTAATCAATTCTTCTGTTTTTCCTGCAAACATACATCCACATATAACTTCTATATATCCTTCTCGATATTGGTGATACATTCTTTCTTCTCCTAACCTCTTACATCTCTTACACCCGCACTACTTCCATCAGGACCAATAGGTGCTAAATCTGTAAATCTACTAAAATTCTTTTCAAAAGCAAGGTTAACTTCACCTGTTGCTCCATTTCTGTGTTTAGCGATAATAATTTCTGTTAAACCATTATCTTCCTCTTCTTTTCCTTCACTTGCTTTATAATATCCTTCTCGATAAATAAAGGTAACGATATCGGCATCTTGTTCGATGGCTCCTGATTCACGCAAGTCAGACATCATTGGACGTTTATTTGGTCTTTGTTCAACTGAACGTGATAACTGTGATAAAGCAATAACAGGAACATCTAATTCTCTGGCCAACATTTTTAATTGTCTTGAAATATCTGAGACTTCTTGTTGTCTTGATTCTCGATTATTGGAACTTCCAGTAATTAATTGAAGATAATCGATAACAATTAATTTTAAACCATGTTCTTGCTTTAATTTTCGACATTTAGCGACAATTTCATTGATTTTAACTCCTGGCGTATCATCTATGTATAAATTACATTTACTGACTCTTTCAGCTGCCGCATAGTATTTATTTGCATTTGTTTTCAAGATTTCACCTGTTCTCATGGTAGAACCTTCAATTCCACCCATGGAACAAATAATTCTTTGTACTAATTGACTCGCAGGCATTTCTAATGAAAAAATAGCTACTGGATCTTCTGATTTAAAAGCAACATTATGAGCAATATTTAAGGCAAAAGCTGTTTTTCCCATTGCTGGACGTGCCGCTAAAATAATCAAGTCTCCTTTTTGAAGTCCTGATGTTATTTTATCCAAATCTCTAAAATTTGTACGAATACCTGAAATATTACCATCAATACTTTGTAATTTATTTAAACGATCCGTTACTTCTCTAATAACTTTTTTTACGTCAACAAACTCTCCAGCATTACGATCTCTCGTAATGGCCAACATTGTTTTTTCACTTTCATCAATAAAGCCATCAATATCTTCAATATCTCCAAAAGCATTTTCAGCTATTTTTGTTGTTTCATTGATGATTTTTCTTAAAATCGATTTATTATGAATAATCTTTAAATAATATTCACTATGAGCTAAAGTTGGAACTGAATCACTTAATTGTCTTAAGTATTCTACTCCACCTACTTTATCTAATTGGCTATGATCTAATAGATAAGAAGTAATCGTTGTAACATCAACAGGTATATTTTGTCTCGAAAGTTCACTCATTGCATTGAATAATACTTTATGTGATTCTTCATAAAAATCTCTATCTTCACACTTATTCAAAATATCTTGGCAAGCTTCTTTTGATATAAGCATAGATCCTAGTAAAGAACGTTCTGCCTCTAAATCATGTGGGAAAACTCTTGGCATAAATCTCCCTCCTATTTTTCAGATAAGTGAACTCTAATAGTAGCGATAACTCCTTTATATAGTTCAACTTTTAAGTTTGAATATCCTAATGCTCCAATTGGATGTGCATTGATAAATTTTCTTTTATCGACTCTAATATCATATTTTTCTCTTAATTGTTCAACGATATGTTTTGTTGAAACACTTCCAAACGTTTTACCATCTTTACCAGATTTTAAAACAAATTCTAATGTAATACCTTCAATTTTTTCTTTTAGTGCTTCCGCATTTTTCTTATTTTCAATATCTTGTAATCTTGCTTCTTCTTTTTGTTGTTCTAAAATCTTTTTAGCACCTGCTGTTTCCTTAACAGCTAATTTATTTTTAATTAAGAAGTTTTGTCCATATCCATCAGATACATTGACAACATCACCTTTTTTACCTACTTTTCTAACATCCTCTAATAAAACTACTTTCATCTTTTTTACCCTCTTTCATCCAAATATTGATCAATAGCTTCTTCTAACTTATCGATCGTTTCCTTAACAGTTTTTTCTTCAACCTGACAAGCAGCCATTGAAAAATGACCACCACCTCCAAGTTTTTCCATAATCAACTGTACATTAACCTCTGTCTTAGAACGAGCAGAAATAGCAATCTTATCCTTATCTACGCGTCCTGCAACAAATACCGCTTTAATTTCAGCAATATTTAATAACTCATTACCAACTTTCGCTAGTAGAGGTCTTGTATAAATTTCTTCTTCATTTCCATATGCTATTAGTATATCATTTCCAAAACGATATGCATTAGCTGAAATAGACATTTTTTCTTGTGTCGTTTTGTAATCATCTTGCAAGAACTCATAAGCTCTAGAAACATTCGCTTGTTTTTCTTTAAGCTTTGAAGCAATTTGAAAAGTACGTGATCCAACATGATTTCTAAAATAGTTTGTATCCACCAACATTCCCGCATACATAACAGTTGCTTCTGTTGGTAAAACTTCAATTTCAACTCTTTGATACTCAAATAATTCAACCACTAATTCTACAGTTGAAGAAGCAGCTGGTTCCAAATAAGTTAAAATTGGTGAATCAACAAAGTCTTCCCCTCGACGATGATGATCAATCACGACTATCTTTTCAGCCTTATCCAAAAGTTCTTCACTAATAGCCAATGCTGGCTTATGATTATCAACACAAATAAGTAATGTATCTTCATCGATTAAATCAATGGCTTTTGCAGGAGAAATAATTTTTCCTTTATATAAATCCTCTGCCATTAAACGACGTGCAATATTTCCTGTTTTTTCTTCTAAAGAATTTTCATCAACAATCACATAAGCATCCTTTTCAAATGCTTTAGCAAATTTAGCAACCGCTAAACTCGCTCCAAAAGAATCTAAATCAGATTGCTTATGTCCCATAATAAAGACATTTTGACTTTGTTTTACTAAACTTGCTAGTGTTTGTGAAATAACACGTGCTCTAACACGGTTCGCTTTTTCACTATTTTCACTATTTCCACCAAAATATCGAATTTCTTCATCTAATGTTTTTACTGCCACTTGATCTCCACCACGTGAATACGATAAAGAAATAGCACTAAAAGCAAGTTCATCTAATTCACGTAAAACTTTAGATCCTCTTCCTATTCCCATTGATAAAGACATCACGGCACCAAGTGATTCCATCTTTTGTTTAAATTCATCTAAAATACAAAAATGAACTTCTACTTGTTTACGATAAATTCTTTCATTAAAAACAGCTAAATAACCATCTTCTTTATATCTTTTTAAGATAATTCCATTATCTTTGGCCCAATCAAAAATCATTTGTCTTGAAGTTGTTTCAATCATGACTGATTTTTGTTCATCTGCATATTCAATAGAATCATCATAATTATCAATTGTTAAATAGGCAACACATAATTGTTGATCATTATATTCTTTTTCAATCGTTGTTAAATCTGTTACATCTTTTAAAAATAATAAACGATTATTTCTAGAATTATAAACTTCATATCTTCTAGAATTAATATCTATTGTTCTAACATCTTCATCTTCAAAAAGTATTGCGAGTAAAGGTTGCCATTCAAGTAATTTCTTCCCTACGATACGAATACCAAGTTCGTGTAATAAATCACTGACCCAAACAACATTTCTATTTTCATCATATTTAATAAGCCCTATTCCACCAAAAATCAAAGCATTCTTTGATTCATTATTTAATGCTTCTTTAACACTATAAGTTGTTTCACTAAACATATTATGGAGATAATAGAGAACAATGATACAAACAACATTTTTTATTAAAATATAAATCATTAAAGCTAAAGTAACACGATTTTGTAAAAACATATAAGTTAATAAAGCTAATACAAATTCTATACCTAATAAAGCAACTATTGTATTTCTAAGTTGCATAAGCTTCTTAATCATGAAATACCCTCCTCTTTATTACCTTATATTATACATGAATTCATTTATTTCATCATCTTATTTTTATTCATTCGAAGGATAAATAGATTCGTATAAACTTTAATAATATAAACTTCTGAAAAAGATAAGACGATCCATAAAATAATAAACATTCCATTCTTTAAAAAATCACTTTCTAAAAAAGGAAAAAGTCCTACAATACTATAATAAATATCTTTCGCATCTGTAAAAGTATTTAAACCTAGTAAAGAATTCAATAAAAATAAAACAACAAAATTCTTCAACATACTATAAACTCTTAAAATCCATTTACCATCAATATTCTTTTTTATACAATAAATATATAAAATACCTAATGGTAAAGTAA
The DNA here is from genome assembly GCF_020589945.1 of Faecalibacillus sp. MSK20_93. Classification (NCBI taxonomy): domain Bacteria; kingdom Bacillati; phylum Bacillota; class Erysipelotrichia; order Erysipelotrichales; family Coprobacillaceae; genus Faecalibacillus; species Faecalibacillus sp. MSK20_93. The sequence continues at coordinate 60,270 of NZ_JAJDKA010000011.1, forward strand.
AAAAAGAATACAAAGTAAAAAATAATTCACCTGTTAAAAATAAAATAAACGTACTTGTAAACAAGACAAGAACAGCCATCTTTGCATTAAACTTAAACGTATAATAAGCTAACGCAACTGTCATTAGATAAATAAAAATAATATCGAACATCGTTCCTGTATAAACATTTACAACCGATAACACGCCAAAAAGGGCTGCCATAAATGCTCCTGTTACAATTTGTTTTGTCTTTTCTCTATTCATTTCATCACCGTGATTATCATACAACTTTATCGCTTATCTGTCACTTATATAAAGAAAAAAGAGATTCCTTAGAATCTCTAATCTTCAAATAAACAAGCTCCATTTGTTTCAATAACATGTTTATACCAATCAAATGATTTCTTCTTATATCTTTTATAAGTACCATTACCTAAATCATCTGCATCTACATAAATAAATCCATAACGTTTAGACATTTGTTTTGTACTTTCAGATACTAAATCAATACATCCCCAAGATGTATAACCCATTAAATCAACACCATCTACATAGATTGCATTATACATTTCTCTAAAGTGAGCATCAAAATAATCGATACGATATTGATCATCTACTTTACCATCAATAAGTTCATCTTTAGCTCCTAAACCATTTTCTACAATAAACAATGGTTTTCTATAACGATCATATAAATCTACTAAAGAAACTCTTAAACCGATTGGATCAATTTGCCATCCCCAATCAGAACTTGGAATATAAGGGTTTTTAATCGCAATATTAGTATTAGCAGCTGTTTTCTTTAATCCAGCATCATCTTTAGCAACACAGCTTGATGAATAATAACTAAATGAAACAAAATCAACTGGATATTTTTTCATGATTTCTAAATCACGTTCTTCCATTTTAATATTTAAACCTTCATTTTTAAATTTAGTTAATAAATAAGTAGGATATTCTCCAAAGACTTGAGTGTCGCTATAACAATACGTACTTCTCATATCTTGTTGTGCTTGTAAAACATCTTCTGGTTTACAAGTATATGGATAATAAGTTAATTTTGTAAGCATACATCCTACTTTACAGTCTGGATTTTTTTCATGCGCAATTTTTGTTGCAAGAGCACTTGCAACAAATTGATGATGCATTGCTTGGAAAATAACTTCTGTAAAGTTTTTACCTTCAAAACGATCTCTTACAAGTCCTCCTGTTGTATAAGGATGTCGAATCATTGAATCAACTTCATTAAAAGTTAGCCAATATTTGACTTTATCTTTATAACGATCAGTAATAACATCTACATATTTAACAAACATATCAATAATTTCTCGATCATACCAACCATTATAATTTAATACTAAGTTGATTGGTGGTTCATAGTGTGACATTGTAACTAAAGGTTCAATACCATATTTATGACATTCATCAAAAAGATCATCATAGAATTTTAAACCTTCTTCATTTGGTTCTTTGTCATCTCCATTTGGGAAAATACGTGACCAAGCAATAGAAAGTCTAAATACTTTAAATCCCATTTCAGCAAATAATTTAATATCTTCTTTATAATGATGATACCCATCTGAACCATGTCTTTTTGGATAAAGACTTGTATCATCACTTTTCATTGCTTCTAAAATTTCTTTTGTAGAAATTTCATTTTGTTTAGCATAATCTTGAACATCTACATCTAAATGATGACGGGCACAGTCTGAAACAGAAACACCTTTTCCTCCTTCGTTCCATCCACCTTCATATTGGTTAGCAGCAACAGCGCCACCCCATAAAAATCCTTCTGGAAATTTTTTTACCATTTTAATATCCTCCGCTTTTCTCTAAAACCATCTTAACACCTTATATAAAAAAAGCATGATTATTTCATTTAATGAAAATAATCATACTTACTCATTAATCATGTATTTTTTTAGCTAAACACATTTCCACAAATTCAACATCAAAATGTTTAGCTCTTGATCCTGAATAACCCATATCTAATGATGAGATTTGTTTCATTTCTTCTTCATTTAATTCAAAATCAAAGATATCTATATTTTCTTTTATTCTTTCTACATGTGTTGATTTTGGAACAACAACAACACCTCTTTGTACATTCCATCTAAGTAAGACTTGTCCTACTGATTTATTATATTTCGCTGCAATTCCTTTTAACATCTCATCTTCAAATGGATTATATCTTCCTCCACCTAGTGGTGCCCATGCTTCAGGAATAAC